>JBECKZ010000139.1:0-10669 GCA_040235555.1 Thiohalomonadales bacterium
CACTTGGAGAACTGGCAAACGCCGCTTTATCCAGGCGATAGAAATCCTGATCAGACTTACCGTTCGCATACGCCTGTTCACAGGCCTTCATCATGTCCGGCTGCAATTTTGCCAAATGGCTCAACCAGGTTTGGGGGGTCAGCATAAACATTCCGCTGTTCCACAGAAATGTCCCGGCTTCAAGATAGCTTTGGGCAGTCTCGCGATCCGGTTTTTCGACAAACCGGGCAACTGCAAATGCGTGATCGTCCAATGCCTTGCCCTGCTCAATGTAACCATAACCGGTCTCTGCGCGGTCCGGCACAATCCCGAAGGTCACCACATAACCCCGCTCCGCCAGTATTGCGGCCTGACTAATAGCTTCGTGAAAGGAAGAAATGTCCTGGATAACATGATCAGCCGGCATCACCAGCATCACACTACTCTGCTGTTGAAGTGCCAATGCCGCCACGGTCAATGCAGGTGCAGTATTCTTTCCCTCAGGTTCGAGGATGATGTTATCCGCCGGGACCTTCAGGCTGCGTAACTGCTCGGCGACCAGAAAACGATGCTCCTCATTACACACCACCAGCACATCCGGTGACACACCCACCAGATCTTTTACCCGTAAAACGGTGTCCTGCAACATGGTATGTGTGTTTGCCAACGGCAGCAGTTGTTTGGGAAACAATTGTCGTGACAATGGCCACAATCGGGTTCCGGACCCCCCGGAAAGAATCACAGGTTTAATCTGCATATCTACTCCACTTGCTGATTTTGTTTACTACAAATCAGACTTGTGCAATATCAAGGCCAACACCTTGTACCAGCGCGACGAAGCCCGGGAACGAGGTATTCACATTAGCACAATCCTGTATCGTAATAGCACCCTGCGAGCGCAGGGCTGCCATTGCAAAACTCATGGCAATACGATGATCACCATGGCTATCAACCGTCCCGCTGCCAAGCTGTCCACCCTGAATAACAATGCCATCTTCAGTCGCCTTGGCATCAATACCCAGGGTATTCAATCCATCGGCCATGACGGCGATACGATCACTTTCTTTTACGCGAAGTTCATGGGCACCGGTTAATACCGTCTGACCGTCCGCACAGGCTGCTGCGATAAAGATGGAGGGAAATTCATCAATTGCCAGCGGTACCTGGTCTTCGGGAATTTGTATGCCCTTTAGTTGTGCACTGCGGACACGGATGTCCGCAACCGGTTCACCCCCGACCTCATGTTCGTTGGACAAGGTGATATCTGCGCCCATCTGACGCAGAATGTTGACCACTCCAATCCGGGTTGGGTTGATGCCAACATGCTGCAAGGTCAAATCTGAATTCGGTGCAATACTCGCCCCCACCATAAAAAATGCTGCCGAGGAAATATCAGCAGGAACGTCGATATTAGTGGCTGTTAATTTTCCACCCCCCAGGACACAAATCTTGTTGCCTTGCGTCTGCACCGGGTAACCGAATCCGCGCAGCATGCGTTCTGTATGATCGCGTGTCGGCGCCGGTTCCGTCACACAGGTCTGGCCATTGGCATACAAACCGGCAAGTAGCAAACTGGATTTAACCTGAGCACTGGCGACAGGCATGACATAATCAATCCCACAGAGTTTATTACCACCCTGAATGTGTACCGGTGGTGTACCGTTTTCTGTGGTCTCAATATTCGCGCCCATTTTCGCTAACGGATCCTTGACCCGGCGCATTGGTCGGCCACTCAGAGATTTGTCACCCGTCAGTACACAATCGAACGCTTGTGCACTGAACAAGCCAGTCAACAGCCGCATGGAAGTTCCGGAATTCCCCAGGTAGATCTCACCTGCGGGTGGTTTGAGGCCATGCATGCCCACGCCTTCGATGATCACCTGACCATTCTCGGGACCTTGGATGTTAACCCCTAGTGCACGAAACGCATCGAGCGTTGCCAGGTTATCTTCACCTGCGAGAAAACCGCTAACCCGGGTTGTGCCTTCCGCCAGACTACCGAGCATGATACTGCGGTGGGAAATGGATTTGTCGCCCGGTACCCGTATCGTGCCTTTTAAGGCACCACCGGGTTTAACCTGAAACTGGAGATTACTGCCACTCATTGTTGTTCAACCACAAAACTTGTCACGTGCGTTTTTGGCACGGGTAAATGTCGTCTTGATAAATTCACTATCACCTTGCTCCATGGCGTCGCACAAACGGTGCAAATCGTCACTAAAAGCCCGTATCACTTTTACCAGTTGCTCCCGATTGGCCAAACAGATGTCATGCCACATAACTGGGTCGCTGGATGCGATACGGGTAAAATCACGGAATCCGCCTGCCGCATAATCAAAAATTTCCTGGCTATCATCCATACGTGCCAGAGTATCCACGAGGGCATAGGCCAGCATGTGTGGCAAATGACTGGTCGCCGCCAGCACGGTGTCATGGTGCACCGCGTCCATTTCCATGACCTGTGCACCACAAGCCTGCCACAGTAGTTTGATTTTATTCAGTGCAGCCGGGTCCGTTTGTTCGCCAGGCGTCAGAATCACACGCCGGTGCTGGAACAGCTCCGCAAATGAAGCCTCCACCCCGCTCTTCTCGGTACCGGCGATAGGATGTCCTGGCACAAACTTGGGCAAACGCTCATTAAAGATCTGTTGTGCTGCCGCAATCACGCTTTGCTTGGCACTGCCGACATCCGTCACGATGGTGTCTGCTGAGAGATGTGGTTGGATCTGCTTGAATACAGCCTGCATCGCACCAAGTGGAACCGCCACCAAGACGATATCGGCCCCTTCCACTGCTTTCGCGATATCCGTTGAGTAGGCATCAATGACACCTAACTTTTCCGCACGCCGTAAATTCTCCAGATTGCGCCCCACACCCACAATGCTGTCAACGCAATTACATTCACGCAAGGCGCGCGCCACCGATCCACCAATGAGGCCGACACCAATAATACACAGCTTGCCAATGTGAAGCGGGTGACTCATCGTCGTTACAACACCTCGCGCAGTGCTGTCAGGAATTTTGCGTTTTCGCTTTCCGAGCCAATGGTCACACGCAGATGATTCGGCATTTCGTAATTGGCAACTGGTCGTACGATCACACCGCGTTTGAGTAATTCCAGATAGAGCGGTTGCGCCGGTTTTCCCATGTCCACACTGATAAAATTGCCCACGGACGGGATGAAAGACAGTCCCATCTGGTTTAAGGTATCGATCAATTGTTGCATGCCGGTTGCATTCAGTGATGCACTCCTATCCAGATGTTCTTGATCGTCCAGGGCTGCCGTAGCTGCAACCAGCGCCAGGCTGTTCACATTGAATGGCTGGCGCACACGATTTAGCAAATCGGCGATCACGGGCTGCGATACGGCATAACCCACCCGCAACCCAGCCAGTCCATAGGCTTTTGAAAATGTACGCGACACGATCAGGTTCGGATACTGGTTCAGCAGTTGCATGCCATCGGGATAACCTTCAGCCTGCATGGCAGGATGAATCGCGTATTCAAAATAGGCCTCATCCAGGACCACGACAACATGCTTGGGGATCCTTTCCAGGAATCGTGTCAAGTGGGTACGATCAATCCAGGTCCCGGTCGGGTTATTGGGATTAGCAAGAAACATGACGCGGGTGTTGTCATTGATCGCCTGATGCATGGCATCAAGATCATTACCCCAGTCTTTCGCGGGTACAATCACCGCTTTGCCACCCACCGCCTGAGTTGCAATGGGATACACGGCAAAAGCATGCTGCGAAAAAATTACTTCCTGGCCAGGCTGTACAAAAGTACGTGCAACCAGCTCCAGGATATCGTTGGAACCGTTACCCAGCGTTATTTGGTTGATCTCCACCCCGATCTTTTCGCTTAAGGCCTGCTTCAGGATAAAACCATTTCCATCCGGGTAACGTGCTAGCTCCACCATAGCCTGTTCGATCGCCGCCAGCGCCTTGCGGCTCGGGCCCAGCGGATTTTCGTTGGAGGCAAGCTTGATTACCTCCTTCAGGCCGTATTCTCGCTGCAATTCCTCAATGGGCTTACCCGGTTGGTATGGCTGCAGTTCGCGGACACCAGGGACCGCCAGGTCACAAAAATTTAACATTGTCATATCCAGAGGAGTCAAAGTACCGAACGTGGATAAGAACCGAGTATCTTAAGGAAACTCGCTTCTTGTTCGAGGTCGTGTAGCGCAGCGGCAACATTTGCATCATCACGATGGCCTTCGCAGTCGATGAAAAACACGTAATCCCACATACCCCGCCGGGAAGGACGCGATTCGATGCGCGTCATGGATATCTTGTGTTTGACCATAGGTTCCAATACACGATACAGCGCACCGGGTTTATTCTGGGTCGAAATCAGCAGCGAGGTTTTATCTTTGCCGCTGGGTGGAGTCGCACGTTTGCCAATAACCAGGAAACGCGTCGTGTTATCTGGCTCATCTTCGATGTTACGCACCAACACATTCAGCCCATAGATTTCGGCAGCAGTCTCGCCGGCAATTGCCAGCGTGTTTGCTTCCTGGGCTGCTAATCTAGCTGCCTCCGCATTACTGCTGACATCCAGCAGTTCCACACCAGGCATATTTGTCTCCAGCCATTCTCGACATTGCGCCAGTGATTGTCGATGGGAGTAGATGCATTTTACGCCACTGGTATCATTACCATTACCTAACAGGTGATGATGGATCCGCAATTCCACTTCGCCGCAGATATGCAAAGGCGAATTCATAAATTGATCCAGGGTGTGACTGACCACGCCTTCAGTAGAATTTTCTACTGGCACCACGCCATAAGAAACATTGCCCGATTCGACTTCGCGAAACACATCACCGATGGTGGCCAACGGCAGAGTTTTTACCGAATGGCCAAAATGTTTGAGGGCCGCTGCCTGGGTAAAAGTCCCTTCCGGACCCAGATAGGCAATGTTCATTACCTGTTCCAGCGCCAGACAGGCAGACATAATTTCGCGAAATAATCGCGCAATTTCTTCATCACTCAGCGGCCCTTGATTGCGCTCCATGACTTTGCGTAAAACCTGGGCCTCGCGTTCGGCGCGGTAGAAATTATTATCATTGGATTGGGTCTTGCTGGTCGCAACTTCTTGGGCGATCTTGGCGCGCTCTGTTAACAAACCCTGGATTTTCTCGTCCAGCTGGTCAATCCGTTCGCGCAACTGATTGAGTTTGTCGCTCATAATTTAAATAGTGCGAACTGCCAGCACACCATCAATTGTCTTCAGTTTTGCGATCAAACCGTCATTCACCGGTTTATCCACGTCCACCAAAGTATAGGCAAGGTCACCACGTGACTTGTTCAGCATGTCGACAATATTCAATTGATCCTGTGCCATTGCCGTCGATATTTGACCTAGCATGTTCGGTACATTGCTATTGACGATGCAGATACGGAAGCCTTCATTGCGGTCCATGCGCACTTCGGGAAAATTCACCGAGTTTTTCACATTACCGTTTTCCAGATAATCCCTAACCTGATTGGCCACCATGATAGCGCAGTTATCTTCTGCCTCAACAGTGGACGCACCGAGATGCGGCAACGTAATGACACGATCATGGTTCTTCAACAGATTACTGGGGAAATCGCAGACGTAGGCATAAACTTTGCCGCTTTTTATGGCATCACATACCGCTTGATCATCGACTATCCCATCACGGGCAAAATTGAGGATAACCACTTTATCTTTCATGATCCGCAGGCGTTCTGCATTGATCATATTACGCGTGGCATCGATCAGGGGTACGTGGAAGGTAATAAAATCCGATTTGGCAAGAACTGTCTCGACGCTGTTGGCTTTCTCCACATTAGCAGAAAGTTGCCAGGCGCCTTCAACAGTAATCCCCGGGTCATAACCGATAACGTTCATCCCCAGTTCAATGGCCGTATTGGCGACACTGCGGCCGATGGCGCCCAGACCAATAACACCCAGGGTGCGTCCCGGTAATTCAAACCCGGCATACTTTTTCTTACCGGCTTCCACCAGTTTGTGGATCGCCTTGTCATCACCCTGCAAGTTCCGCGAATAATCCCAGGCATAACACAAGTTACGACAGGCCATGAGCATGCCCGCGACAACCAGCTCTTTTACCGCATTGGCATTCGCACCCGGCGCATTAAATACCGGAATACCTGCGGCCGAACATTTATTCACTGGAATATTGTTCACCCCTGCACCAGCGCGGCCGATGGCTTTCAGGTTTTCGGGTAGTGCCATGTCATGCATGTTGAATGAGCGCAACAAAATGGCATCTGGATGGGTAATCTCCGACGCCACTTCGTAGCGTTCACGTGGCAGGCGGTTAAGTCCAGCGATGGAAATATTATTCAGGGTAAGAATCTTGTACATCACTACTCCCTAGTGCTTCAAGCGTGTTCTTTTTCGAATTCCAGCATGAAGGCAATCAGGGCATCGATACCCGCTTCCGGCATCGCGTTGTAAATACTTGCACGCATTCCACCCACTGAGCGATGGCCTTTCAGTGTCTTCAAGCCACGTTTAGTAGCCTGTTCCAGAAATGACTTGTCCAGATCAGCATTGGCCAGTGTGAACGGAACATTCATCCAGGAACGGCAAACCGGATCAACCGGATTGTGATAAAAACTGGAGTTATCGATGGCATCGTAAAGTTTTTGGGCCTTGCGCTTGTTGATCTCGGCCATCCCTGCCAGTCCACCTTTTTGCTTCAGCCAATCGAATACCAGTCCCGCAAGATACCAGGCATAAGTTGGTGGCGTATTCAACATGGAATCATTTTCCGCATGCTGCTGGTAATCGAAAATAGTAGGGGTCCCGCTCACGGTCTGACCCAACAGTTCTTTGCGTACAATGACCAGGGTCAAACCTGCTGGTCCGATATTTTTTTGCGCCCCGGCATAAATACACGCGAACTTACTCACATCGATCGGCCGTGACAGGATGGTTGATGACATATCGACGACCAACGGCACGTCAACTTCCGGTACCCAATGGAATTCCACGCCACCAATGGTTTCATTGGGCGTGTAATGCAGATAGGCAGCATCTTTTTGCAAGTTCCAGGTATCAAACGCCGGGATAGTTGTAAATTTCTGCGCTTCACTGCTGGCGGCAACATTCACTTCACAATAACGTTTGGCTTCCGCAATTGCCTTTTTCGACCAGGCGCCGGTATTGATGTAGTCTGCCTTGGTTTTGCCGCGCAACAGATTCATTGGCACCATCGCGAATTGTGCGGAGGCACCGCCTTGCAGAAACAGCACGGCATAGTCACTTGGTATGGCAAGCAGTTCGCGTAAATCTGCCTCCGCTTTCTCGGCTATGCTCATAAATTCCTTGCCCCGGTGACTCATTTCCATCACCGACATGCCGCTACCATTCCAGTCCAGTATCTCCTGCTGAGCACGCTGCAGGACTTCGGTCGGCAACATGGCGGGGCCCGCACTGAAATTGAAACAACGTGACATGATTTTCGTTTCCTTCTGCAGATTTGAATAAAAGACGTTAGCTGTCGCCACAGAATAGGATTATTCCTCTTCTGCTGCTTCTTCCTCATCGACGCTTTCGATGCGTTCTACACCGGTGAGTTTTTCATCGCCACCCAGACTAATCAGTCGTACGCCCTGGGTATTGCGGCCCATGATCGAGATTTCATCAACACGGGTACGTACCAGAGTACCGCCACTGGTAATGAGCATAATCTCATCGCCCTCATTCACCAGCTTGGCTCCGGTCACGGCTCCATTGCGCGCTGTGGTCTGGATTGAAATCACACCCAGTCCACCGCGTCCATGGATGGGGTAATCCGACACGGGGGTGCGTTTACCGTAACCGTGTTCGGTGACAGTCAATACATGACCTTCTTCAGCAAGGATCAGGGAAATGACCTTGTGGCCTTCGCCCAGTTTAATCCCGCGCACACCAACAGCATTGCGTCCCATGGGCCGAACGTCATTTTCATTGAAACGAATGGCCTTGCCGCTGCTGCTGAACAGGATGACATCCTGATCGCCAGAGGTCAGCTCTACCCCCACCAGGTGATCGGCTTCACGCATTTCAACTGCAATGATGCCGGATGAACGTGGACGTGAGAAATCAGTTAATGGCGTCTTCTTGATGACGCCCTGCTCGGTCGCGAAGAAGACATACTTGTCTTCGGCATACTCGCGAATCGGCAACATGGCATTGATGCGCTCACCTTCGCTTAACGGCAACAGGTTGATAATCGGTTTGCCGCGTGCGGTACGCCCGGCCTGCGGTAGTTCATAGACCTTGAGCCAGTACACCTTGCCCTTGTTAGAGAAGCACAGAATCGTATCGTGGGTATTGACCACGAACAGCTTATCAATGAAGTCTTCTTCCTTGACTGCCGTGGCTGCCTTGCCCTTGCCTCCGCGGCGTTGTGCCGCATAGGACGAAACAGGTTGTGACTTGGCATACCCTTCGTGCGACAAGGTCACCACCACGTCTTCTTCGGTAATCAAATCTTCAATGGTCAGGTCTTCCTGACTGGCAATGATCTCGGTGCGACGTTCATCGCCGTATTGTTCCTTGATCTCATTGAGTTCGTCACGTATCACTTGCATGAGGCGATCGCCAGAACTCAGGATATCTAGCAGGTCCGCAATCTTGACCAGGAATTCTTCGTATTCCTTGAGGATCTTGTCCTGCTCGAGTCCCGTCAGGCGATGCAGACGCATGTCCAGGATGGCCTGGGCCTGGGTATCCGATAAGTGGTACATGCCATCGAGCAAACCAAATTCATCCGGCAGGCCTTCCGGGCGAGAGGCCTCTGCGCCTGAGCGCTCCAGCATCTGAATCACCACACCCGGTGCCCAGGCGGTGGCCATCAATTTGTCCTTGGCCTCGGCCGGTGATGCCGCAGCCCTGATCATGGCAATGATGGGATCGATATTGGCCAGGGCGACCGCCAGACCTTCCAGGATATGCGCGCGTTCACGGGCCTTGCGCAGATCATAAATGGTACGGCGTGTGACGACTTCACGACGATGCCGGATAAAGGCTTCCAGGATCTGTTTGATATTCAGCAGACGCGGCTGGTTATCGACCAGCGCGACCATATTGATACCAAACACGCTTTGTAACTGAGTGTGCTGGTACAGATTGTTCAACATCACTTCGGCAACTTCGCCACGGCGCAACTCGATGACCACGCGCATACCATCCTTGTCGGACTCGTCACGCAGCTCCGTGATGCCATCAATCTTTTTCTCTTTAACCAGTTCGGCAATGCGCTCCAGCAACCGCGCCTTGTTTACCTGATAAGGCAGTTCGGTGACGATGATGGTCTGCTTGCTGGTCTTCTCGTCGATTTCGATCTCGGAGCGGGCACGCACATAGATGCGTCCGCGGCCGGTGGCGTAGGCCTCGGCAATACCACGCGCGCCATTGATGATACCGGCGGTGGGAAAATCCGGGCCGGGAATGATTTGCATCAGATCGACGATCGACACCTCGGGATTGTCGATGACCGCCAGACAACCGTTGATGATCTCGGTGAGATTATGTGGGGGTATATTGGTGGCCATACCCACCGCAATACCAGCCGAACCGTTGACCAACAGATTGGGGATCCGTGCCGGCAGGATCTCCGGTTCCTGCTCAGACTCGTCATAGTTGGGCACGAAATCGACCGTCTCACGATCGATATCGGCCAGCAGTTCATGGGCAATCCGAGCCATGCGCACTTCGGTGTAACGCATTGCCGCTGGGGCATCGCCATCTACTGAACCGAAGTTACCCTGACCATCCACCAGCATGTAGCGCAGGGAGAACGGCTGGGCCATACGCACAATGGTGTCATATACGGCGGCATCGCCATGGGGGTGGTATTTACCAATGACGTCACCGACAACGCGGGCGGATTTTTTATAGGGCTTGTTCCAGTCGTTGCCCAGTTCGCGCATGGCAAAGAGGACCCGGCGGTGGACCGGCTTGAGGCCGTCGCGCACATCTGGCAGGGCACGACCGACGATGACGGACATGGCGTAGTCCAGATAGGACTGCTTCATCTCCTCTTCGATATTGATGGGGAGGACTTCTTTGGCAAACTCAGCCATGTTGTCAGGTATGGTGTTCTCTAGTTTTCTTTATATTAAGAATACGGATTTCATGCGCAATCGGGCGCAGAGGAAACGAAGGCTGGATTATATCATACCCCTCTCCCCTACTGAATCAGAATAAAAGGGGCTAAGACGGTGGATGCGGCAGGCTGAGCGGAATTGCTTGGGTAAAATTCCGGCTTTTTAGAATAAGGCTGACATTTTTTCCTGGGTTGGCGATAAAACCACGCCTTTTTCTGTGACGATGGCATCCACTAAATCGGCTGGTGTCACGTCAAACACTGGATTCCAGGCATGGGCCCCCTCAGCTGCGATCCGGGTGCCGCCCAGTTGCAGCAATTCCTCTTCACCACGGTATTCGATCGGGATGTCTTCACCACTGGCAATGTCCATATCGATCGTCGAGGTCGGGGCAACGACCATGAATTTGACCCCATGCTGACGCGCCAATACCGCCAGACTATAGGTGCCAATCTTATTCGCGACATCGCCGTTGGCGGCAATGCGATCGGAACCCACGATGACCCAACCGGGCTTTTCATTACGCATCAAACTGGCGGCGGCACCCTCGGCAAGGAGCTTGACCGGAATATTGTCTTTAACCAGTTCCCATGCAG
>JBECKZ010000172.1:0-29126 GCA_040235555.1 Thiohalomonadales bacterium
GCCCCATCCCAGTCGTCTGAGCCGGAATGGCCGCCCCAGCAACAAGATATTTCCGGTCAACCTTCCATGACTGCAATTGATATCGCCGGAATAGCAGTTTCGCCAGGTCTGGCCGAAATAATGCCGAATAAAGAGAAATTTCGAGTGATTTTAGGGGATTTCCCCCTCGATGAACGTATCAGAGGCCGTTTGAAGCCTGGATATATTTCTTGGGATTCACCGCATGTCCATTAATCAAGACCTCAAAATGGACGTGTGGCCCTGTGGAACGGCCGGTTGAACCCATCTTGGCAATAAGCTGGCCTTTCTTGACGGTTTGGCCCACGCTGACCAGGATTTTTGAATTATGCCCATACCGAGTGGAATAACCATTACCATGGTTGATTTCCACCAGATTGCCATAACCGGACCTTTTCCCTGCATAGGTTACGACCCCGGCTGCTACAGAGACGACATCTGAACCCATCTTCCCCGCGAAATCCAGGCCGGAATGGAAGGCGCGTCGACCGGTAAATGGGTCGGTCCGCATGCCAAAATAGGACGATAACCAACCATGTTTAACCGGTCGCCCGGCCGGCATCACCTCGGCGCGCAGGTTACGATTCATAAGCATGGTTTCGAGTACACTGAGTTGTCGGCCACGATCATCCAGCTGGGCAGCCAACTCGTTCAGTGCAGCGACAAAATCGGGAACTTGCATGGGCGATGACTGGGCATCGCTGTCAGGACCACCCTGAGCCGGTTGGTGTTCAAAATCAAATTCGCCTTTATCGAGTTTAGCCATGCTGGTCAGTCGCTGCCCCAGGGCATCCAGCCGAATGACGTGGGCCTGGAGCTGGCCTAAACGCAGAGCTAAGGCATTGAGGTTTTCTTCTGCTTTGCGAGTCGCATCGGAGAGTTTGATACGCTGTGTATCCAGCTCAGCCTGAACTTCCCGAGTGAGGGCATCTGGATTGGCGCGCATATGCGCGATTCCCAAATGATACCCGGCATAAATCAGTGCAATGGGCATTACCAATAGAAAGCCCACTAATAATAGTGAAAGCTTCTTGTGACACAAGGTGACTAACCCAGTACATCCCTTTTTACGTCGAAGCAATACAATATTCATTTTTTTCTTAACGCCACTGATTGCCGGCCAAAATGACGGGCGGTGTATAAAGAATATCGGTTAGGTAATGTGCAACTTTATTTTTATTTACTTAGAGATTGAATTCACACACAATCCAGTCGCTAAGGAGTTTCGAATTTACGCAATGCTCCACCAAATTTCAAGTTAAATCAGCACATAACGCGGTAGACAGGTGCAGTATGAAATCAAGTCGCTCATTGGACAAGGTGTTCGACGAAGCGCATGATGATCTTGCGATATTGGTCACAAGAACCCGTCAATTGAGACGTTGGACTGGTATATTCCGCTCCCATATTGATGCAGATCTCGCTCCACACTGCTACCTGGGCAACATGGATGAGTCTTCATTAACGGTGTATGTTGATAGTGCAGCCTGGGCAACCCGACTGCGTTTCCAGGCCCCACAACTCCTGCCGCTGCTACGCCAGACCAATCCCATTTTCTCTAAACTGGTAAGTATTCAGGTCAAGATTCTTACTCCAGGCAGTCAGGAGCCAAGTCAACCCTCACACTCGGCAGGGCCCACCATGAATCGAGAAAATGCCAATGGAATCAATGCATTATCAAATAGTATTGATGACCCGGAATTACAGCAGGCACTACAACGCTTGGCTCGTCATGCCTCTGAGTAATAAAAAACCGCCATAATGGCGGTTTTTGAACTTCGACAACCAGGACTAAGAAAACAATCGGCTTGAATTAACCTGCCTGCACTGGTTGCATAAATGAGATGGGCGCCTTTTTCTCGTCCTCGAATGTCACCAGCTCCCATGACTTTTCATCTGCCAGCAAAGTGCGCAATAAGCGATTATTCAGCGCATGGCCTGACTTGTGTCCACTGAATGCACCGATCAAACTACGCCCCAATAGATACAAGTCACCGATAGAATCGAGAATTTTGTGCTTAACAAACTCATCAACATAACGCAGGCCATCTTCATTGAGTATGCGGTAATCATCGAGGACCACCGCATTATCCAGGCTACCACCCAGCGCAAGATTATTGGCCCGTAGTGTTTCGATCTGGTTCATAAAACCAAAAGTCCGGGCACGGCTGATTTCCTTCACGAAAGAAGTCGTAGAAAAATCCACTTCCGCAGTTTGGTGAGCATCTTTAAAGGCAGGGTGATCAAATTCGATGGTAAATCCGACCTTAAAGCCATCGAACGGTTCGAATTTTACCCACTTGTCACCATCCTCTACCCGGACTGTGCGTTTGATACGAATGAACCGCTTTGGTGCGTTTTGTTCCTCAATGCCCGCAGATTGAATCAAAAATACAAACGGCCCGGCACTGCCATCCATGATAGGAACTTCCGCCGCATTCAAATCGATGTAAGCGTTGTCGATGCCGAGCCCTGCGAGGGCAGAGAGCAAATGCTCGACTGTCGATATTCTTACGCCGTCTTTGATAAGCGTCGTGGATAACGTGGTATCACCCACATTTTCCGGTATCGCCTGGATTTCAACGGGTTCTTCGAGATCGACACGGCGAAAGATAATGCCGGTATCCGGGACAGCTGGCCGGAGTGTCAAATAGACTTTTTCACCTGTGTGCAGTCCCACGCCTGTAGCACGAATGACATTTTTGAGGGTACGTTGTTTGATCAAGGCTTTCGGTCCCTTAGCTAATTTAATTTTTTGACAAAAACAAGCAATTTTCACGCCAGTTTAAAATGTGCATTCTGCACCAACTGCGGGCAGACCGGCGATAATAAATCACCCAAGCCACTTCCGGCAATAGTAGAAACATAGCGTCTTTTAACTTTACACCTTTAATTTGCTACATGATTTTACAATTTACGTCCCCTGGCTCACAGATTTAGTCTGCTTGCCGACGCAGGAATGCCGGAATATCCAGATAGTCCAAATTGGCGCCCGGTTCCGCTTCAAAACGCTCACCAACAACTTTCTTGCGAATCACTGCAGGACGTTCCAGCTTTTCGTAATCGACTTCACCGTTGTTACTGCGGTCCACAACCAACTTGGGTTTTTCGCTTCGATCCAGGCCTTGACCCAAACCAGTAGCCACCACTGTGACCCGCAATTCACCGCTAAGTTCAGGGTCAATAACCGTACCTACGACCACTGTCGCATTTTCCGAGGCGAAACACTTAATGGCATTACCCACATCTTCAAATTCGCCAATCGCCATATCCATACCGGCGGTCACATTCACCAGAATGCCACGGGCACCTGCCAGATTGACGTCTTCCAGTAAGGGGCTGGCAATCGCCGCTTCTGCTGCTTCGCGTGCCCGATCCTCGCCGGTAGCACGGCCGGAGCCCATCATGGCCATGCCCATTTCGGACATTACGGTGCGCACGTCGGCAAAGTCCACATTGATCAAGCCCGGACGCGTAATCAATTCAGCAATGCCCTGGACAGCGCCAAGCAACACATCATTTGCGGACTTGAAGGCATCCAGCAAGCTGATGTTCTTGCCCAGCACGCTCAATAGTTTCTCATTGGGAATCGTGATCAACGAGTCGACATAGTTCTTCAACTCCCCAATCCCGTTCATGGCGATTTCCATACGCTTCTTGCCTTCAAACGGGAACGGCTTGGTCACAACTGCTACGGTCAGAATCCCCATATCCTTGGCCACCTGTGCCACGATAGGGGCACCACCCGTCCCGGTACCTCCACCCATACCAGCGGTGATGAAAACCATGTCTGCGCCTTCCAGTACTTCAGCAATACGCTCGCGATCTTCCATCGCGGCCTGCCGCCCGATTTCCGGATTGGCACCGGCCCCCAGACCTTTGGTGATTGTGCTACCCAGTTGCAGTAAGGTGCGTGCCGAACTGTTCTTCATGGCCTGCGCATCGGTGTTGGCCACGATGAATTCCACACCCTCTATATTCTGCCGTACCATGTGTTCAACAGCGTTACCACCGCCGCCACCTACACCAACGACTTTAATGACGGCCTCTTGTGCATAATTGTCCATCAATTCAAACATACTCATACCTCTGCCCTCCTACTACGTTAAAGAAACTCTGTTTGCTATCCATAAACAGAGCGCTCCAAAACCACATACTGTTAAAAATTTCCCTGAAACCAACTCTTCATCCGCCTGATTACGGTCTTGTAACCACCACTCATTCGCGCCTCAGCTTCACGTACTGCGCGATTCTGATGACCGAATAACAACAACCCCACACCCGTGGAATGAATTGGGTTGCGCACCACATCCACCAGGCCGTTAACGTACTGCGGTAAGCCAAGACGGACCGGCATGTGGAAAATCTCCTCTGCCAGTTCAATGACGCCTTCCATCTTTGAACTGCCACCAGTCAGCACGATGCCGGCTGCACACAGGTCTTCAAAACCACTGCGGCGTAACTCGGCCTGTACCAGGGTGAACAATTCTTCATAACGAGGCTCAACCACTTCAGCCAGGGTTTGCCGCGCCAGCCGCCGTGCAGCACGATCGCCGACACTGGGGACCTCGATGGTTTCATCGGGACTGGCCAGTTGCGTTAGTGCACAGGCATATTTGATCTTGATCTCTTCGGCATGCTGGGTTGGTGTGCGTAAGGCTACCGCGATGTCATTAGTCACTTGATCGCCCGCGATAGGAATCACTGCAGTGTGTCGAATGGCGCCTTCGGTAAACACTGCAATGTCTGTGGTGCCGCCACCAATATCCACCAGACACACGCCCAATTCCTTTTCATCATCGGTGAGTACGGAGTTACTGGAGGCCAGTTGCTCGAGAATGATGTCGTCCACCTCCAGACCACAACGACGAACACACTTAATAATGTTCTGCGCCGCGCTGACGGCACCAGTCACCATGTGGACTTTCGCTTCGAGGCGGACCCCGGACATGCCAATCGGTTCGCGGATACCTTCCTGGTTGTCGATGATGAATTCCTGCGGCAGGATATGCAGGATGCGCTGGTCGGCCGGGATTGCTACCGCACGTGCGGCATCGATGACACGATCAACATCGGCTGATGTTACTTCCTTATCGCGTATCGCAACGATGCCATGTGAATTCAGACTGCGGATATGACTACCTGCAATACCGGCATACACGGAATGAATCTGACAGCCCGCCATCAGTTCCGCCTCTTCAACCGCCCGCTGAATGGATTGCACAGTGGATTCGATGTTCACCACCACACCTTTCTTCAGGCCACGCGAAGGATGTGAACCAATGCCAATCACATCGATTTCGCCGTTCGGTGTGATTTCACCCACGATCGCCACCACTTTGGAGGTGCCGATGTCCAGCCCGACGATGAGATTTTTTTCTACCTTTTTAGACACGTTAATTGTCCTCGTCCTAACTCGTATGAGGTGTGCGCCAGCCAACGGCCAGGCCATTGCTATAACGCAAGTCCACTCTTGCAATATCGTTTACGCGCTGTACCAGTAATTTGCGATAAACCCGGGTAAAGCGTTCCAGTCGTGTACGCGTTTCCTCACGGCCCAGTATCACTTTGATGCCGTTGTCCAGGGTAAGACTGATGGCGCGGCGGGAATCCATGTGGATTTCCTGGATCTTCAACTGCAACGGCTCAATGATTGCTTTCGCCATTTGATAAATTTCTGTCAGGTTCCGCTCGGTACCTGCAGGGCCATCGAACACCGGTAAACCCTTTGGATAGGTATTTCGTTCCGGGAAAAACAACACACCTTGTTGATTCACCAGTCCCCCCTTAGCCCACTCGGCTTGAGTTTGTTGTTCGGTCACAGAGATCGCCAGGGTGTCAGGCCAGACACGGCGCACACTGTCTTGTGCCACCCACGGCATGGCATTTACTGCATGCTGCACTTCATCCACATTCACCGTGAAGTAACCGCCACGCACTGTTTTGGCCACAACCTGTCGTAGCATGTCTTCATTGATATGGTTAAACGTACCCAGGGCCTGAATCTGCTTGATAGGCAAGGTTTGAGGTTCCTGCAATTTCCTCACACCCAACGCCAATAAGGCGACGACTGCTAACAGCAACACCCAGGATCCAATTCGACGCCAGTTGATTTGCCAGCGCCGTGCACTACGCATGTAAACAGCCTGTTGGCTAGCGCGCGCGACCATGGCTCACCTCGTTATCCAGTTGTCGTTCTGTTGTCAGTGTCTGCGCCAGGATGCGATACACCAGCTCATCGAATTCGATACCGCGTACATGCGCCGCCATCGGTACCAGGCTGTGATCAGTCATACCCGGTACCGTATTCAATTCGATGATGTAAGGTTTGCCGGATTGATCGCACAGGATATCCACCCTGCCCCAGCCCTCCGCACCCATCGCTTTAAAAGCAGCCAGTGCCAGGCGTTGTAGTTGTCCTTCCTGTTCTGGCGCCAGGCCACAAGGGCAGTGATATTGGGTATCATTGGCAACATATTTGGCGTCGTAATCATAAAATTTGTGCGATGTCTCCAGCCGGATCACCGGCAAGGCCTCATCGCCAAGGATCGCGACTGTGTATTCCTTCCCGATGATCCATTGCTCGGCAAATACCGCTCCGGCGAATTGTGCTGCCAGCTGATACGCCGCTTCGATCTGGTTTTCCTCTTCGACCTTGGTCATGCCGATGCTCGAACCTTCTAACGCAGGTTTGACCATCAGGGGCAAACCCAGCTCGGCGACGACATAGTTCAGGTTGGTATCTTCATCCAGCATCATGTATTGCGGTGTAGGCAGATTGACGCCTTCCAGTAACTGTTTAGTACGCAACTTATCCATGGACAGAGCGGAAGCCATCACGCCACTGCCGGTGTATGGCAACCCGAGAATTTCCAGTGCACCCTGGATCACACCGTCTTCACCACCGGGACCATGTAACACAATAAAGACGCGATCGAATCCACCCTGTTCAAGCTGCTGCAAAACCGTTGCACGCTGCACGTCAAGACCATGGGCATCGACACCACGCTGCTGTAACGCGGCCAGCACAGCATGACCACTCTTGAGTGACACCTCACGTTCAGACGACCAGCCACCCATTAGTACTGCTACCTTACCGAAGGCTTCGGGGGTTGGATGCTTGTATTGATCAATTGTCACAATCGTTCCCATGGTTATCGCTTGTCACCCACAATGCATACTTCCGGTTGCAACCGCACGCCGGTCTCCCTTTCCACAACTTGCTGCACTGTGAGAATTAACGTTTCAATATCTGCGGCGCTGGCTGTACCGGTATTCACGATAAAGTTCGCATGCTTCTCCGAGACACAGGCACCACCAATGCAGGTACCCTTCAGGCCACATGCTTCTATCAACCGCGCGGCATAATCGCCGGGGGGATTGCGAAAGACCGAGCCGGCATTGGGCTGCTGGGTTGGTTGCGTGGCACCGCGCTTGCTTAGCAACGACTTGATCTCTGCCTGACTGGTTTCACTGTCACCACTCTGCAGCTGTACAACACAGGACACAAACCATTCGTCCTTGGGACCAACAACATGGCGATAACCGATTTGATAATCCTTGGCAGTACGCTGCTGTACGATACCGGCACGATTGACTGTCTGTACTGACACAACCACATCCCAGGTTTCACCGCCAAAGGCACCGGCATTCATCGCCAGGGCCCCGCCCACGGTACCCGGAATACCGCAAAAGAATTCCGCACCTGCCAGCGCATGATTCGCCGCAACCTTGGCGACCTTGGGGCAGGCCACACCGGCTTCGACATAGATACGTTGTTCATCCCGTACTTCGATGCCATTGAGTACGCCACTGGTACAGATAATTGTGCCGGGATAACCGCCATCACGAACCAGCAAATTGCTGCCCAGTCCTAACCAGTAAATTGGTTCGGCTGCAGGCAGTCCGGTAAGAAACACTGCAAGGTCTTCAATGTCTGCCGGTTGATAAAACCGTGTTACCGGGCCACCAACGCGCCACGAGGTATGACGTGACAAGCTTTCATTCTCACGTAAAACACCTCGCAGGTTAGATGTCGTTTGTGTCATCTGCATATGATCCATTTCAATGCCGCTTTCCCTGTTTTGCCCTCGTCACCGGTTTGGGTTTCAATTTCGCCCTTGTCTCGTAACTTTTCGAAATCAATTTCTGCAATTCCACCCAATTGCTCTGCAAGGATTCGCCGCAACCCAGATGATAATGTTTGAGGCTTGTCATCTCTCCACCTCCAGCATGCGTTGTTTCAGTTGTGATGCAATCGCGCCGATGTTGCCGGCACCCAAGGTCAATAAAATATCGCCGTCCTGCAATATCGCATGGAGTGCCTGTGGTATCTGATCGACTGTTTCCACGAATACCGGATCGACCTTGCCACGATTACGAATTGCGCGTGCCAAGGTCCGCCCGTCTGCTCCGGCTATAGGTGCCTCACCGGCGGGGTACACATCAACCAATACCAATGCATCGACTTCCGACAACACCATGCAAAAATCTTCAAACAAATCGCGCGTACGCGTATAACGATGCGGCTGAAATACCAGCACCAGGCGTCGATCCGGCCAGCCACCTCGAATTGCCTCAATCACCGCAGCCGCCTCGCGCGGATGATGACCATAGTCATCGATGTGCATGACAACACCATTGGCAACGGGGATATCGTCATAACGCTGGAAGCGACGCCCGATCCCCTGGAATTCAGCGAAGGCTTTCATGATGGCCTCATCATCAACGCCAATTTCATGGGCGACGGCAATGACCGCAAGAGCATTCAACACATTGTGATGACCAGGCATGTTCAGGGTGATATGCAGCCAGTCCGGATTGTCCCTGCGCGATACTTTGAAATGGGTCTGGAATGCGGAACGCTGAATCTCGGTGGCACGGATATCGGCTTTCTCGCTCACACCATAGGTAATCACCGGCCGCGTAATCTTGTCGATGATACTCGCCACTGTCGGATCATCCAGGCACAACACCGCAAGACCATAAAATGGCAGATGATGCAAAAACTCGACAAAGGTTTGCTTGAGCGTTTCGAAATCACCACCATAGGTTTCCATATGATCAGCATCGATGTTGGTGACTACGGCCATCATCGGCTGTAAATGCATAAATGAGGCATCACTCTCGTCTGCCTCGGCCACCAGATAGTGTCCGCTGCCCAAACGTGCATTGGAACCTGCGCTATTGAGTTTGCCACCAATTACAAAAGTCGGATCCACACCGCCTTCTGCCAGTACGCTGGCAATAAGACTGGTCGTGGTGGTCTTACCATGCGTGCCGGCAACAGCAATACCAAAGCGAAAACGCATCAGTTCAGCCAGCATTTCTGCCCGCGGTACGACTGGTATACGTTTTGCGTGTGCTGCAACCACTTCAGGGTTATCCTGTTTAACCGCACTGGACACCACTACCACGTCAGCGTTTTTGATATTGTCAGCAACGTGTCCGATGTGAATGGATGCACCCATCTCCTGCAGACGCATGGTGACCAGGTTCTGTGCCAGGTCGGAACCACTCACTTTGTAACCCAGGTTAAGCAGGACTTCAGCAATGCCGCTCATCCCCACCCCACCGATACCAACGAAATGGATATTCTTGATGCGCCCCATACCGGGATCACCACGACCATTGCGCATATCAGTCATACGCCGATTGTGACTAACCATGAGCCACCTCCAGACAATGTCTGATCACATCATCCGTTGCATGGGGCTTGGCCAGGTCTAATGCTTTATTTGCCATATCAAGTAATAAGGTGCGTCCACCCTCAATCAATTTGCTCAACTCAATTGCCAGCCGCTGTGGTGTAAGATCGACCTGCTGAATCAGAATCGCAGCGCCAGCCTGACTGAGATAGCGGGCATTGGCTGTTTGGTGATCATCAACCGCATGCGGATACGGCACCAGGATAGACGCGATACCTACATTGCTGATCTCACTGACGGTCATGGCACCGGCACGACAGATCAGTAAATCTGCCCAGGCATAGGCAGCATCCATGTCATTGATAAATTCCACCAGTCTTGCTTCAACCTGATGTGTTACATATGCCTGTTGGGTGCTGGCAAGTTTGTTACGTCCACTCTGATGCCATACCTGGGGACGTGCCTTGAAATCGAGACTGGCCAGGGCCTGTGGTACACATTCATTTAATGCCTGCGCACCCAGACTGCCACCGATAATCAAAATACGCAGTGGTCCGCTACGCTCGGTATAACGTTGCTCGGGTTTGGCGATATTCAAGATGCTTGAGCGCACCGGGTTACCGGTGTGATAAACTTTGTGCTGTTGCGCGAAACTGTTTGGGAAAGCCTGCAGTACCCGCCTGGCCAGTTTAGCCAGATAGCGATTGGTCATGCCTGGAATGGCATTTTGTTCATGGACCACGAGCGGCCGGTGCAATAACCAGGACGCTAACCCGCCTGGACCGGTGACAAAGCCGCCCATGCCCAGCACCACGTTCGGTTTGAGGCGTAAACAAATTTGCAAGGCCTGACTCACCGCAATCAGAATACGCAGCGGTGCCAGTAACCAACCCAATACACTCTTGCCACGCAGCCCTTTAATGCTGATGAAGTCGATCGTAAATCCGGCTTGCGGGATCAATTGTGCTTCGAGCCCCGCACGGGTACCCAGCCAGTGCACGACAATCCCCTGGGCACGCATTTGTTCGGCCACAGCTAATGCCGGGAACACGTGACCACCGGTCCCGCCTGCCATCACCAATACTGTCGTTTTTGCGTTCACCATGCTTTTTTATTGCGTTGTATATACCGATCATCCCGCCGGGTTTCGTAATCCACCCGAATCAACAAGGCCATTGCGACACACATCACGATAATGCTGCTGCCACCGTAACTCATGAATGGAAGGGTCAAGCCTTTTGTTGGCAGTACGCCCATGTTCACACCCATGTTGATAAATGCCTGCAAACCAATCCAGGTACCGATGCCATAAGCAACATAACCGGCAAACGGTCGCTCGCGATTCTCTGCTGCGCGACCAATACGTAAGGCACGCACAATTAACACCGTAAACAGACTGATCACCACGACAACACCAACCAGGCCGAGTTCTTCAGCGAGCACAGCAAATAAAAAGTCCGTGTGCGCTTCGGGCAGATAAAACAGCTTCTGCACACTCGATCCCAGTCCCACACC
The DNA here is from genome assembly GCA_040235555.1 of Thiohalomonadales bacterium. Taxonomy (GTDB): domain Bacteria; phylum Pseudomonadota; class Gammaproteobacteria; order UBA6429; family Thiohalophilaceae; genus RI-92. The sequence goes on from JBECKZ010000172.1 coordinate 11,181, forward strand.
CAGCCACTCGCCACGGCCAAATGCAATCAGGGCCTGGGTTAATTGAAAGCCGGAGTTATAGGGATCCGCCCACGGATTGAGGAAAGCAGTCAGGCGATGCATACGATACTCGGAGGTATACACCAGCAAGGCCAGGGCGACGGCAACGGCAATGATCAACAACATAAACTGACTAACCCGTACACCAGCCAGCCACATCATTGCTACCGCTGTTGCAATCAGGACAGCCGCTGCACCGAAATCCGGTTCCAGCAACAACAACACGGCAATGATTACCAGCAGCCCGAGTGGTCGCAGGAAACCGGCGAAGGTTGTGCGCACACTCTCGTTGTGGCGGACCAGATAACCAGCGAGATAAATCAGGCTGAACAATTTAACGATCTCGGAGGCCTGTAAATGAAAACTGCCAATGGAGATCCAGCGAGTGCTGCCGTTAGCGGAATGTCCCAGGCCGGGGATAAATACCAGCACCAGCAACAACAGGTTCAATACCATCAGAGCCGGCCCCACTTCTTGCCAAACACGCATCGGAATTCGTACTGTGATAATCGCGGCTAACAGACCCATACCGGTAAACAATAATTGTCGCCATAGATAATAAAAGGGCGCGCCTAGTTCGCGATCTGCCACTGATACAGAAGCCGAGCCCACCATGATCAAGCCGAGAAACATCAGGGCAAGTGCGCTACCTACTAACCAATAATCCATCGACCAGGTGACCTTGGTGTTCTTCTCTGGCTTGAACAACTGCTGAAGGTAATTGGCGACTTGCGTACTCATTGCAGCGCCTCCTTCACCAATTGCATGAAGACCTCACCCCGATGCGCATAACCTTTGAACATATCGAAACTGGCACACGCAGGAGATAACAACACCACGTCACCCGCATGTGACAGTCGATACGCCGTATGCACGGCTTCCGCCATGTCGCTGACCCGGGTTTGCTGAACATCATTACCCAGTGCCTGCGCAATGCGATCCGCGTCTTCACCTAACAACAGTGCATGGGCATGGCGTGCAGCCAGAGCCTCAGACAAGGGTGAAAAGTCCTGTCCTTTGCCCTGTCCACCCAGGATCACAAACAGGGTGTTGGCCTGCAGACCGGAAATGGCAGCAAGCGCTGCACCCACGTTGGTTGCCTTGGAATCATTAAACCACTGCACACCGTTGTGTTCGGCTACCCATTGCGTGCGATGCGGCAAACCGGGAAATACACGCAGGGTTTCGAGCATGGCCGGCATGGATAAACCTACCGCGCTACCCAGTGCTAGTGCTGCCAGGGAATTGGCCACATTGTGCTGGCCTTTAATGCGAATCTCGTTGATTGATAACAAGGCTTGCGTTCCACGCGCCAGAAACGCCTGATTACCTTTTTTCACGACACCGAAACAATTATCGTCTGCCGGTTCACTCAGGCTAAAACGCAGGATCTTACGCTGATCACCTAACTCGCGAGCTAACGATTCAACATATGCATCATCCTGATTGATCACAATTGTTCCGCTTCCCTGGTAGATACGGGCCTTGGCCTTGGCATATTCGGCCAGGGAAACATACCGATCCATATGATCTTCACTGACATTCAGAATCACACTCGCGGCAGCATTCAGACTGATTGTTGTCTCCAGTTGAAAACTGGAAAGCTCCAGTACATATAGCTGTGCTTCTTCATTGTGTTCCACCAGCTGTAAGGCCGGTATTCCGATATTGCCACCGACAAAGACCTGCAGCCGCGCAATGCGCGCCATCTCGCCAACCAGCGCCGTTACCGTGCTTTTGCCATTGGAACCGGTAATTGCCACGACCGGTTTGTCCACACACCGGGCAAATACCTCGATATCACCAATAACTTTCTTGGCTAGTTGCAACGCATTGGCAATCTCGGGTGTTTTCAAGGAAACGCCAGGACTGAGCAACAAGACATCGGCACGAGCAATGGCCTGCGGATCAAAACCGCCAACAAATACGCCGACATCAGGGAACTCTTCTCGTAGAGTTTTCAGGCCCGGCGGTGCCAATCGGCTGTCGGTCACTGCCAACTCAACCCCTCGTGCATGCAGAAAACGCACGCAAGACAGACCAGTCTCACCCAGACCGACCACAAGTACACGTTGTCCGCTGAAGATATCAGCGCAAGGCAGTTGTCGAGTTTCCGTTTGCATGCTTAGCACATCACGCTCCGCTTAACGTACCTTCAAGGTAGCCAGTCCGACCAACACCAGAATGACTGTGATGATCCAGAAACGCACAATCACCCGCGGTTCTGGCCAACCTTTGAGTTCAAAGTGGTGATGCAAGGGAGCCATCCTGAAAATACGTTTTCCAGTCAACTTGAATGAGGCCACCTGCAGAATCACCGAAACCGTTTCGATAACAAACACACCTCCCATGATGAACAGCACCAGTTCCTGCCTGACCATGACAGCAACCACCCCAAGAGCTGCACCGAGAGCCAATGCACCCACATCACCCATAAAGACCTGGGCGGGATACGTGTTAAACCAGAGAAATCCAAGACCAGCACCCACGAGGGCACCGCAGAAAATGATCAATTCACCGACACCGGGAATATGCGGAATACCCAGATAATGGGAGAAATTCGCATTACCACTGAGGTAGGCAAAAATACCCAATGCCCCGCCTACCATCACCGTGGGCAAAATTGCCAGGCCATCCAGACCATCGGTAAGATTCACAGCATTGCTGGATCCCACAATCACGAAATAACCCACCACGATATACGCCAACATGCCCATGGAGATGGTTGCGTGTTTGAATACCGGCAGAATGAATTCCCGCTCCGAAACAGTGGAGACGTGGAATAAGTAAGCCACGACCAGCAAGGCAATTACCGATTGCCAGAAATACTTGTATTTCGCACGCAGACCCCGCGGATCCCGCTTAATGAGTTTCTTGTAATCGTCGACCCAGCCGATGATGCCGAAACTGAACAGGACCAGAATCACAATCCAGATATAGTGATTGCGCAGATCGGCCCACAATAAGGTACTTACGATCACAGCGACAAGGATCAGTGCTCCACCCATGGTCGGTGTCCCGGCCTTGGTCAGATGTGTCTGTGGCCCGTCATCGCGCACGGTCTGGCCAATTTTATACATGCTCAATTTCCGAATCATGGCCGGACCAACGATGAACGAAATGATCAATGCAGTAAGTACACCCAGGATCCCGCGAAACGTCAGATAACCAAAGACATTAAAGCCGCTGTAAAATTTCTGCAGATACTCGGCCAGATGGTACAGCATTAGCTTGTCTCCCCGTTGCTAATCAGGGCCTGTACCACGTTTTCCATATGCGCCAGGCGAGAACCTTTCACGAGCAGTGTCACATCCGTATTCAACTCATCATTAAGTGCCGAAATCATGCTGGGTTGATCGTCGTAGCTAAAAGCATCGTTGCCGAAGGCATTGGCTGCATACCGTGCCAGTTCACCTACGGTATATAAACGATCCACACCAGACGCTTTTGCCTCGTGTCCGGCTTCACGGTGCAGACGTTCTGCATCCTGACCTAACTCCCCCATATCACCGAGTGCAACAAAGTGACGACCATCAAAGTGATGCAGGACATCCAGGGCAACGTGCAAGGAAGCCGGATTGGCATTATAGGTGTCATCAATAATACGACTGCCTGCCTTGCCGGATTTGATCTGTAAGCGGCCGGCCACGCTTTGCATCGACTGCAGGCCATCGCGTATTTCACTCAGCGACATACCTGCTGCAAGCGCCGTAGTGCTCGCCGCCAGCGCATTCATCACGTTATGCCGACCGGGCAAAGCAAGTGAAATGTGAATATCACCCTGCGGTGTATGTAGATCGATCTCACTGCCTGAATTAGTCGCCTGCCAGTCTGCCGTCACATCAGCATCGTGTTCCAGACCAAACTGTAGGACCTTTTTACCCGCACACAATTTCTGCCAGAGTGGTGCAAATCGATCATCAGCATTGATGATGGCAATGCCATCATCAGTCAGACTTCCATAAATCTCGCCTTTGGCATTTGCCACACCCTCCAGCGAACCAAAACCTGCCAGGTGTGCGGCCGCCGCATTGTTAACCAATGCCACGGTTGGCAAGGCAAGATGCGTCAGGTAATCAATTTCTCTGGCATGATTGGCGCCCATTTCAATCACGGCACAAGTATGGGTGTCACGTAGACGCAACAAGGTCAGCGGAACACCAATGTCGTTATTCAGGTTACCCTGTGTTGACAAAGTCGTATGACGCATAGACATGATGGCACTGAGCATTTCCTTTACTGTGGTCTTGCCGTTGCTGCCAGTTATCGCAATCAACGGGATTGCAAACCGCTTGCGCCATGCCTGGGCTATCTGACCAAGTGCAATCCGTGTATCGTCAACCACGATCTGGGCACAGCCACACTCAACCGGCTTGCTTACCACTACCGCTGCTGCACCCTGCTCACATGCTTGTGCGACAAATGCATGGCCATCGAATCGATCGCCAACAATCGCTACAAAAATCTGTCCCGGTCCAATATGACGGGTATCCGAACTGATACCACTGACAGTACCATCCTGACCAAGCAACTTCCCGTGTGCTGCATTGGCAACGGCAAGCAGGTTCCATTGAAAACCGTTGCCGCTCATTGCAATTCTCCCGAGAAAAATGTAGTGACAACATCGAAATCGCTGTAGGGCAATCTGCTATCGCCGACTTGCTGATAGGTCTCATGCCCTTTGCCGGCAATCACCACCACATCCTGGGGCGTCGCATACGTCAGGGCATGACGAATGGCCTGTGTCCTATCCAGCTCAATCACGGCTGTGCTGCCATTGCGAAAGCCGGCGCGGATCTGGTCAATAATCTGCTCTGGCGATTCATGACGTGGATTATCATTGGTCAGAGTAACGTGGTCGCTAAAGTTTTCGGCAATTGCACCCATTACCGGTCGCTTTGCCTTGTCGCGATCGCCACCACAACCGAACACCAGCCACAGTTCGCCAAATTGGTGCTGACGTGTGGAACTCAGAACCTGTTGTAATGCATCCGGTGTATGCGCGTAATCTATGATCACAACCGGTCTGTCCGCTTCATGGATAACCTGCATTCGGCCGTTGATGGGCTGAAGTTGTTGCAGGCGTTGCATAGCCTGGTCGAAACTCATGCCGATATCCAGCAACACACCCATGGTTGCTAACAGGTTGTAGATATTAAATTCACCAAACAGAGTAACATCCAGTTGACCTGAACCATACGGAGTATGCAGTTGCATGGAAATCCCGCTATCGTTATAGCGTATGGCATCTGCAAACAACTCCGGCATACCGTGGAATTTATCCAGACCGTAACGCAACAAGTTGATACTGTGCGGATGTTGTTCGATCAGGGTGCGGCCAAAGGCATCATCCTGGTTAATGATGTGACACTGAATGTCTGGCCAGTGAAACAGACGCGCTTTGGCATCCGCATAGGCCTGCATATCACCGTGATAATCAAGATGATCATGGGTCAGGTTGGTAAACACCGCACAATCAAAATGCACACCGCTGACTCGCCCCTGGTCCAGTGCATGCGAAGAGACTTCCATCGCTACGGCCTGGGCACCGCTGTCACGCAATTCCGCCAGTTGCTGATGACAGGTGATCGCATCGGGCGTGGTATGTGTGGCTGTCTGCAACTGGTGCAGAAAGCCCCAGCCCATGGTCCCGATAACACCACAACGTTTTGTATAGTTCAGGGCCTGGGCAATGAACTGGCTGGTAGATGTCTTGCCATTGGTGCCAGTAATACCCACGGTATACAGTGAGTTTGAAGGTGCCGCATAGAAGCGGTCGGCGATAACGCCGACCTTTTGTATCAGATTATCGATGGCAATCACCGGCAACGGCTGACCGCTGGTAGAAGTTCGCCAATGAATGGGAATTGGTTCACTGCCCGCATCGCTATGCCACACCACTGCAGTCGCACCCCGGGAAATTGCATGATCAATGAATTTGCGGCCATCAACAGTCTGTCCCGGTATCGCAATGAACAAATCCCCGGGTAACACATTGCGACTGTCCAGCATCAAACGCTGGATCGTAAAATCCTGTCTGGCAACGTAATCAGCAAATCCGCGCAATAATTCTGAAAGCAGCATGCCAGGTGTCATGTTGGATGCCGTCATCATTGTGGCCCCCCGAGCATGGCAAAGTTAACCGGTTTAGCCGGCATCTGATCGGGAGGAATATCCAGTAATCGCATTGCTCCTGCCATGACCGCACCGAATACCGGTGCCGCCACCAAACCACCAAAGTAATCACCTTGCGGATCGTTAATCGTCACTGCCATCACCAGTCGTGGATTGCTGGCAGGCGCCATACCGACAAACACTGAGGTATAGCGATTTTCATCATAACCATGTGTACCAACTTTATGCACCGTGCCAGTCTTGCCTGCCACGGTATATCCGGGTACCTCTGCCCGAGTTCCGGTACCACCAGGTTCAACCACGGCCTGCAACATCTTGATAATTTCCCGGGTATATTTTGCAGGAAGTACACGTTCACCCTGCACCGGTGCTGATTGCAATTGCACGCTCACGGGTTTGAGATAACCACCGCTGGCCAGCACCATGTAGGCGCGCGCCAGTTGCAGGTTGGTCACGGCCAGACCATAACCATAGGACAATGTGGCACGTTCGATATCGCGCCAGACTCGCGGCGTGTGCAATGTTCCACTCACCTCACCCGGTAAACCGCTGCCAGTCAGCTCGCCGAAGCCGATGTGTTCATGCACGTGCAACAAGAGATCCGGATCGATAGACAAGGCGATCTTACTCGCACCGACATTGCTGGATTTTTGAATAATCTGCAGCAGATTAATACGCCCATAGTTATGCTCATCACGAATCGTATTACTGCCGACCATCAAATAACCTGGCGCGGTATTTATAATGGTGGAAGGTTTGTACAAACCGGATTCCAGGGCGGCGGCAATCGTAAATGGCTTAACGGTAGAACCCGGCTCGAAGGTATCGGTGACAACCCGGTTGCGATACAGATAACCCTTGAGATCTTCGCGATTATTGGGATTGAATGATGGCTGATTCACCATGGCTAGCACTTCACCGGTATGTACATCCAGAATCACCGCCGAACCGGATTTGGCTTTGTGCTGAAATACGGCCCGTTTGAGTTCACGGTATGCCAGGTATTGCAATCGGCGGTCGACGCTTAATACCAGATCGGTACCCGGACGCGGCGGTTTGATCATATCGACTGTTTTGATGACACGCCCAATGCTGTCAATCATGACCATCTGGCTGCCTTCTACCCCATGCAGGGAATCGTTATAGGCAAGCTCCACACCTTCCTGACCATTGTCATCCACGTTGGTAAAACCAACCAGGTGTGCCATAACTTCACCACTGGGATAATAACGACGATATTCCCGCTTGGTGTACAGACCAGGAATCTTCAGATCCATCGCCTGTTGCGCCAGTGTCGGATTAATGCGGCGCTTGATAAATACAAACTCCTTATCTTGTTGTTTGTATTGTGCGATTAACCTGTTCAGGTCGCGGGCTTTCAGGTCCAGTATCCCGGCCAGGCGACGAAGCTGATCCCGACTCGCTTCGAATTTTTGCGGATCTGCCCATACGGTATCCACTGGCGTACTCACAGCCAGGGGTTCGCCATGACGATCCACTATCATGCCGCGATGTGCCGAAACCGGTAAGGTCCGCAAGACACGGGCATTGCCCTGCCCTTGCAGAAAATCGTGGTCAACAATATGCAGATCGAACGCACGCAACACCAGTCCAATGGGGATCAGCAGCACCACTGCCAAAACAACGGCAATGCGAAAACCACGCGCAGGCTTGTGTACCTGTTTATTCATCTTTGAGGATCACCACTTCTCCGTAGTTCACGTTACGCATGCCCAGTTTGCTACGTGCAACTTTTTCAATTCGACTATGTGTGGCCCAGGTGCTCTGCTCCAGCTGCAGGCGTCCCCAGTCCACGTTCAGTTCATCCTGTTGTTGCTGTAAATGCGTCAGTTCGACATACAACATGCGATTGCGGTGTTTGGCGTAAATCACGCCTATCGCACTGACCATGACCGCCAGCACCAGCACGGCTGCGAGAATGCGTCCGCTCATGGCAATCTCTCCGCTACCCGCATGATGGCGCTGCGCGCCCGCGGATTGCGTTTTATTTCAGCTTCACTCGGGCGCACTGCCTTGCCCACTTCACGCAGCTTTGCGTTGGACTCGACATGGGTAATAGGCAGGTCAAGGGGATATTCATCGCCCTTGCTTTGTTTGCGCATGAAGCGCTTGACAATGCGGTCTTCCAGCGAATGAAAACTGATCACGACAAGACGGCCGCCAGTTGCAAGAAGTTCCACGCTGTTGTCGAGACACTGTTGCAAATCTTCCAGCTCGTGATTGATAAAGATACGAATACCCTGAAACGACCGTGTCGCCGGGTCCTTGTGCTGTTCGCGAGTGGGGATGGCCGCGGCAACGATGGCAGCCAGACGCTGCGTGGTATCTATAGGACTCTCAACACGGGCCTTTACGATGGCGCGCGCAATACGTTTGTGAAATCGCTCCTCACCATAGTCTTTGAGCACCTGGCTGATGTCCTGTTCCGAGGCATGTGCCAACCAGGTGGCAGCTGATTCACCACGAGAGGGATCCATACGCATATCCAGAGGCCCGGGCTGACGAAAACTGAAACCCCGCTCCGGATCATCCAGCTGGGGTGACGAAACCCCCAGGTCCAGCAAAATCCCATCTACTTTGCGTTCCCAACCGGTATTGGCGACAATTTCACCAATTTGGGCATAACTACCACTATATATATAAGTACGGGGATCATTACCCAATATTGCCTGAGCTGAGGCAATCGCTGCCGGATCCTTATCAATCACCAGCAAGCGGCCATCGGCAGATAACTGCTCCAGAATCATCTGAGTGTGACCTCCCCGACCGTACGTACCATCCACGTAAACCCCCTCGGGCTTGAGCCGCAATGCGGTAATGGTCTCTTCCAGCAAAACCGATTGATGGGACCGTTCCTCCACCTGCTTTACAACGACAATGATTCCAGCTCGTCAGACAGTCCTTCATCAGTAACGGGCTGATCGAGCCACTGTTCGCGTCGCTCATTCCAGGTCTGCTCATCCCAGACCTCGAACTTGTTGCCCTGCCCCAGCAGGATGATGCGCTTGTCCAACTTCACCAGTTCACGCAGTGCCGGCGGCAACAAAATACGTCCATGGGAATCCAGATCGACTTCCGAGGCATGACCGAGCAGCAGGCGTTTAATGCGCATCGCTTCCTTATTCAGGCTGGGTAATCGCACCAGCTTGCGCTCGATGTCTTCCCACTCGGATACCGGATAAATCAGGAGACAGGGATCGTTCATGTCGAGAGTGACCACTAACTGTCCGTTTCCCTGTTGCTGCAAGCGCTCACGGTACTTGCTGGGCATGGCCATACGCCCCTTGGCATCCAGGTTAAGAATGGTGACTCCTCTAAACATTCGATCTTAAAATGGGCTTATTTGCCATTTTCTCCCACTATTTCCCACTTCTGTACACTATAGGACTCGAAATGGCATACAGTCAAGTGAATTTGCCCACAAAATCAGGGAATTCTTTCTTTAGAGTCAGTAACTTAGCGGTAAACTGGCGGGAAAACGATCAGCAAATTCACGTTAAAAATAACGTAAGATCATGGGGTTATAGAAGGATATTAAAGTAGAAATTGATGTTAAATTGCACCGAAGTGGCACAACAGGGGAAAAAAGTAGTCGGCCGATAAGCCGGGTTTTGTCTGGGGCAATCATTCATCTGGGCTGAACGTCACCATTCAGCTCAAGCAGCCTACCCGAACGCAGCGCGGGCCGCGCCATTGCGTTCCTATTTGGCCTTGCTCCAGGTGGGGTTTACCCTGCCGCCGCGTGTTACCACCGGCGCGGTGCGCTCTTACCGCACCATTTCACCCTTACCGGTCCCGAAGGACGTAGGCGGTGTATTTTCTGTGGCACTTTCCATCGGCTCGCGCCGCCCAGGTATTACCTGGCACCCTGCCCTGTGGAGCCCGGACTTTCCTCCAAAGAACGAGTCTTCAGCGATTGCCTGGCCGACATCCAATGCCAATTGTAATCGTACGTTCAGGGCATCGCCAGCTTGGCAGACAAAAGCAGGTTTAGCTCACAGCGGGAATGAGTTTGGGTAGGTGAGAACGTATTTCTTCCGCCGTCTGCTGGACCAGATTTTTATTCAGCTCAAACGCCACCAATTTGCGGCAGGTTGCATTGAGCTGGTCACGCAATAGCCCTAGAAAAGTCGGTGCCGCCACGATAACCAGTTGTTCATAATCCTTTTTTACGCGCGCTGCATCCAGGTGTCGGGCGATAGTACGGGCAAATTCGATAGCCAGTTCCTGTTTGGGATCTGTCGGGGGCTCCATCGCATGACGACCACCTGCCTTATTGCTATCGAAACTGCGCCCTGGCAGATCAGAAGTGATATCCCGATCATGTAAGCGACCCTCCGGAGATGCCAGGCCATCCACTTCAGACAGGGCCGCACTGGAGGATTCCGCATCGAAAATACGTGCCCGAGTGCTATCCGCTACGATTACCCATGTGTATGACATAGAAAGCCTCCTGATTGTCTTTTTGTTTACCAACTATATAAATATATCGCAAATTGCCGCTTATACTTCATTGAGGTAAATCAAAATCTCCAGTGAAATCGAGCTAATGTCAGCTTTGCAATAACCTTTATTTGATAAGCGCCAAGCTATGGTTAATAAGGGCGGTTTCGGATATGCAAACGAAACAATATTCGTGATAACACAATTTCCAGCAACAAAAAGGCCAATACCAAACCACCTACTTTGAACCAGTCAAGCTGCCAAAGGTAATGCAAATAGATTAATGGCAATAATGATTCGGGAATCTGGTCAAGACCGAATGCCATTGCACTGGGGGCCATTCCCAACCTTCGCTTAACAAAACTAGAGAGACTATCACCCAGCATCGCTATCACTGCCACCACTACACCTGTTAGCCAACCGGTCTGTATCAATACCGAACAAAACATTGTTATGAGCACCGCTGCCAAAACACCCCGCCAGGTCTTGGTATCACCTAACAATCGTTTACCATCGACAAATCGGAGCCCGCAATCCAGTGGGTATGAAAATTTCGCTAGTACAGAAAGCTGACGTATCAATATCGGTGCGCTGTTGGCAACCAGAACTAGCAGCAATGCCTTTCCTGAAATCAACATAGGTCAGCAGGACTAGTTATTGCAAATATATTGTTTAAATCCCGTTTTCTTTTACTCTTCAGGCCAGAATCGTTTAGTTTTTTCATTATTCTTATCCAAGAATCCATTGACAGTTTAAAACAACAATTGCAAAGTAATAAAAGAACAAATTCCACGGAGGGGCTATATGATCAGTAAAAATAAATATAGACGGCTGCAATTGTTGATTCCAATTTTTCTATGGTCAGCGTCTGTTGCTTTTGGCAAAACTATTAAAGACATTAATGTCCCTGAACAGATCACCCAATCCGGTTCTCAACAGTCTTTAATCCTCAATGGCGCTGGGATTCGAACAAAATTTTTTATTTCGGTTTATATCGGTGCGCTATATCTTCCCGCCAAACAAACCACCGTCACGACAATCCTGCAAAATAATACTCCACGACGCATCATGATGTATTGCCTTTATCATGAAATTGACAAGGATAAGCTGGTGGACGCATGGAACGAAGGATTCAACGAGAATAATAATGAACAAACCCTGAAACAACTTCGTAATCGGCTCGACGAATTCAACAAACTCTTTCCAGCCTTACACAAAGGCGATATTGTCTATCTCGACTATGTACCTGGTAAAGGGACCACACTCAGTTTTAATGGCAAGTCTCTCGGTACGATCTCTGGGGAAGATTTTAATATCGCCTTGCTTAAGGTCTGGTTAGGCGAAGAACCGGCTGACAGTGACCTGAAGGCAGCTATGCTGGGTAATGAATAAACAGGTTAACAACCAGGCAGGCACTACCTGCAAGTACTACTGATCGAGATCAGGGTAATTATTCAATAATTATGATACATTTTTTCTAAGAATAGAAAGAATGGAGGTGCATGATGCCTTTACTAACAACTTTAATCATGCTCGCCCTCGTTGCAACCATAATCTCCCTCGGTTGGGGCATTGGCTCCATGGCCCATGGCGGTCAATTCGATGACAGACATAGTACCCAGCTCATGACTGCCCGAGTGTTTTTCCAGGGTCTGATTATAGTATTCCTGCTCATGGTATTTTTCCTCGCAGGCTGAACGCGACATGACATCAATTAAACCCGGAGTTGCTGTGGGCAACTCCGGGAGTAGGAGGATATTTTGTCTATCATGGATAGAATGCAGCGGCGGTGAGAACGTCGTTTATCACCCCCACGGCAGATAATCCTCAGGTATTCTGTGCAAGCTCGTCCCGGCTCCCGGTTACATTAAAGCAAGTGCATCCCAACGGCAGATGAAATCATGTTGTTGCTGGTGGTCAGCGGACATTTAATGCAATACCATCTCCAGCAGACCTGAACCAATAATTTATATGACAGGATTGTTGCGATGAGTAATTCACACAAGACCACCGATAAAATTCTCAGTCAGCAACTCGAGCACATCCGGGAACTGCTCAATAAAGTCAATCTTGTCGTATCCCTGGCGCACAGTCAGGTACAACAACGCGGTGATATCCTTGAAAACATAGCCCGTCACCAGGTACTTGCTGAACTCAAGAGCTGGATCCAGCGTCTGCACGCTGCGGATATTGCCTATCTCATCAGCAATCTGACACCGGATGATCGCATACTGCTTTGGCAGCAAATCAGGGTTTCCCGCGCCGGCGATGTCCTGCTGGAGCTAGATGAAACCATACGCAAACAGATCATAGGCCAGACACCTGATACTGAGTTACTGGCCATTTTCAACCACCTCGATGCTGATGACCTGGCTTATCTGGCCGATGAGATTCCGCCGTTAATTCTGGATCAGGCCCTCAAGGATCTGAGCGAAAGCGAACGCCAGTTTTTTGCTGCCTCGGTCACCTTCAGTGAAGACAGCGTGGGGCATCTGATGACACACAGTTATGTCGCAGTCCGTGACAACCAAACGCTGGAGCAAGTACTGTTAATGTTGCGGGAACTCGAAGATTATCCTTCGCATCTGGATAAATTGTTTGTGCTGGATCAACGCGGTGTCTTCCGCGGTCTGTTACCTATCCAGACCCTGTTACGGAATAACCCGGACCAGCGCGTGCGGGATCTAACCATCGTCGATGCCGTTATTTTTCACCCGAATGACAATGCCCGCGATGCCACCCAGGCTTTTGAACGTTACGATTTAATCTCTGCACCGGTCCTCAATGAACGCGGCAAACTGATAGGGCGTCTGACCGTCGATGACATCATGGATTATCAACACACCAAGACCGACGAGGAAATGCTGGCCCTTGCCGGCCTGAGTCGACAGGAAGATCTGTTTGTCACCATTCGTGAAGGTGTGCGCAATCGAAGTGTCTGGCTCATGATCAACGTATTCACTGCGCTGGTGGCCTCGCGTGTCATCGGTGCGTTTGAAAGTACCATTGCCCATGTGGTGGCACTGGCTACCCTGATGCCTATCGTTGCCAGTGTGGGTGGCAACACCGGAAATCAGACGACCGCGCTGATGATCCGTTATCTCGGCATGCGGCAACTGGATAAACAGAATATTCGTCTGATGGCGCGCAAGGAGATCGGTATTACAATTGTTATTGGTCTGCTCCTGGGGGCAGTGGCTGGCCTGTTTGCATTTTTAATCTATTTCAATCTCAAACTGGCGCTGGTCTTAGGTCTGGCAATGATACTGAATTTACTCATTGCCAGTGTCGTCGGCATGGCCGTACCATTGAGTCTGCAAAAGATGGGGCGGGATCCGGCGCTGGGTTCATCAATTCTGCTGACTGCCACAACCGACAGCATGGGATTTTTCATTTTCCTGGGCCTGGCAACACTGATCCTGATTTAGGCCCCCTGCTTGATCTCTAAGGCCCGCTGATACATTTCATTTTTGCTTTGCCCGGTAAGTTTCGCCGCATGGTGCGCAGCATCCTTGACACTCATGTAGCTTAACAAGGTCAACAATAATTTATTACAGTCAACTTCACAGACATCTCCAGGCTCTGCTTGCGCGCCTTCGACGACCAACACACTCTCACCCTTTTGCTGTTCGGGATTGGCTTCAACCCAGCTGACAATGTGCGCCAGGTTGTCCTGATGGATAGTCTCGAAGGTTTTGGTTAATTCTCGCGCCAGGGTGATGTGACGCCCCGGCCCGAAAACTTCCTGCATAGCCCGCAGGGTCTCAAGTAATCGATGGGGGGACTCATAAAACACCAGGGTCCGTGTTTCCTGTACCAGTTGAGCAAGATATTTTTCCCGTGCGCCTGACTTACTGGGGAGAAACCCTTCGAAACAAAAACGGTCTGTAGCTAGACCGGCAGTACATAAAGCCGTGATGACGGCACTTGGCCCCGGGATGGGTACTACCCGGATAGCGGCTTCATGCACCCGCCGAACCAGGTGATAGCCCGGATCACTGATCAATGGCGTGCCTGCATCACTGATGAGTGCTATCCGTTTCCCCGAGCGTAACTGGGCGAGGATTTCGTCGGTTCGATCACGCTCATTATGCTCGTGGAATGCGATCATAGGTTTGTCGATGCCAAAATGGACCAGCAACTTTTTACTGTGACGTGTGTCCTCGGCGGCAATCAGATCCACCTGCTGCAGGGTATCGATGGCACGCTGGGTCATGTCACCCAAATTGCCAAGAGGCGTGGCGACAATGTACAAGACTCCGTTATGATCAGTCACACATTATTCCTTTTTGTCGGCAGACCCCGAAAACCGCTAACATATGGGGCCATATCGGGAACAGGAACAATTAACCATTTATATGGCTAAAATTCAGCCCCAACCCGCCATTTGGCGAAGTTACTAGGATTATGAAAACATTTAGGATAACCGGATACATGCAAGTACGCGCGCTTTTCCTGCTTTTTCTCCTGCTCGGTTTTGTAGGCTGTACCACCTTGCCGCCAACACAGCAACTCACCGCCCAGCAGACCGAGGCCTTGTTCCTCCAGGGCCAGTATGGCCAGGCCGCCAAGGATTTCCTGGCACTGGCGCAAAATGCCAGTGGCAACCAGCAAACCTATTTGCAGCTCCGCGCCGCTGCCGCCCTGGCACGAAGCGAACAAATTGCCCAGGCTAAACAGCTGTTGAAGGCAACGCCGGTTGAGCCCTCGGACCAGCTTAACCAACTGGTGCTGAAACTGACCCAGGCCCATATAACCCTAGCTGAACGTCATCCGAACCAGGTGCTGCAGATGTTAACCGAGTCGTTCCCGGCGACAACTCCGCCAATGTATCTGGCCGAATTTCACAATTTACGGGCTGAGGCCAACGCCATGCTGGGCAATCGGTTGGATACCGCACGCGAACTGGTGGAACGTGAGAAATACCTGAGCGACCCTGCCGTGATTAAAACCAATCAGGAGGCGATCTGGTCCGCGCTGGCCAGTATGTCCGAGCGCTCACTGCAACAATTACGCAGTGCACCACCACCGGACATCCTCAGTGGCTGGATGGAACTGGTCCAGCTGTCCAAGGTATATCAACTCAGTCCTATCCGGCTCAAACAGGAAATCGAGGCCTGGCGACTACGTTACCCGGACCACCCGGTGTCGCCGGATATTCTTGCTGCATTGACGGAACGCAAGCCGGAAGACGTGGCCTACCCCGATCGTGTCGCCTTATTACTGCCACTGAGTGGCAAATTTGCCAATGCCGGCGAAGCCTTACGCGACGGTTTCACCGCAGCCTATTACACGCGTCGGCCCAATCCCAAACAACGCATACGAATTTATGACGTCGGCGAAGATCCGAGCAAGGTAACCGCGGTCTACCAGCAGGCCATCAAAGACGGAGCCCAGTTTGTGGTCGGACCGCTGGATAAGGAGGCGGTACAAAAGCTCGCCCAGCTTGATGACTTCCCCGTCCCTACCCTGGCCCTGAACTATCTGCCGGACGACGATCAAACCCTGCATGCCAATATGTTTCAGTTTGGTTTATCGCCTGAGGGTGAAGCCCGCCAGGTCGCCGAACGGACCTGGCTGGATGGTCATGTCAATGCCGGCGTGCTGGTCCCCGCCGGTCCCTGGGGTGAACGAATTTACACTGCATTCAAACAACGCTGGGAACAACTCGGTGGTCACATTGTGGAAATGCAAACCTATGATCCGACCAAAAATGATTTCTCACGGCCAATCAAGGCGCTGTTGAATATCGACGACAGCCAGTTGCGCTACCGCCGAATCGAGACCATTCTCAAGCGCGATGTCAAATTCACACCGCGGCGGCGCATGGATATCGACTTTATCTTCTTGGCGGCCTATCCTCGCCAGGCCCGCCAGATTCGCCCGCAACTGAAGTTTTATCAGGCCAGCGATGTGCCGGTATATTCGACCTCCCATGTCTTCACCGGCGTACTTAATCAGGAGCGCGATCGCGACATGGATGGGCTCGAGTTCGGCGATATGCCCTGGGTACTGGCGGAGAGCACAACCCACCGCAGTATGCGTGCCGATATCGAAAACGAGATCACCAATGCCGGGAATGCCCTGCAACGCATTTATGCCCTGGGTATCGATGCCTTCAATATTATCGGTGCCCTCAACACCCTGCGGGCCTATCCATATGAGCGTTATGATGGTGAAACCGGTAGTCTTAGCCTGGATAACCACTTGCGGGTACATCGCCAGCTCACCTGGGTCAAATTCCGCAGTGGCCGCCCCGTAGCCATTGATCAGGGCAATATGTAGGCGGCGAAGTGGGTTATACCCAGACCACTGGAAAACTTGGCGAAGACCTGGCCTGCCAGTATCTCAATCAACAGGGATTACGTCTGCTCGAACGTAATTTCAATAGCCGTTTTGGCGAGATCGATCTGATTATGCGTGACAGGGATACCACGGTCTTTGTGGAAGTACGCTACCGTAAAGACAGCAATACAGTTGACCCCCTCAGTAGTATTGATCGGCACAAACAACTTAAATTGATACGCACCGCACGCTATTATTTGCAACAACAACCCAATTCAGCCCTGACTCCGGCGCGTTTTGATGTCATTGCCATTACCGCGCAGGGAGCACAACATCAGATACAATGGATCAAAAACGCCTTTGAGGCGGAGTAACAGATATGAATGAAATAGATGCGATCAAGACCATCATCCAGGACAGCATCGCAACAAAACAGGCCGCCCTGGAAAGCATGCCAGATGCACTCGCACGTGCCGTGACAATTCTGGTCAGCGCATTAAAAAACGGCAACAAGGTACTAAGCTGCGGCAATGGTGGTTCCGCCGCAGATGCCCAGCACTTTTCCTCGGAATTGCTCAATCGTTTCCACCACGACCGCCCGAGCCTGCCAGCCATCGCATTGACCACCGATGCCTCCACGGTGACCTCTATTGCCAACGACTACGCCTACGATCAAATCTTCTCGCGCCAGATCAGTTCACTGGGTCAGCCCGGTGATATCCTGCTGGCCATTTCCACCAGCGGCAATTCGGCTAATATCGTGCAGGCCATCAACACTGCGCACGAACGTGGAATGCAGGTCATCGCCATGACCGGTAACCAGGGTGGCAAAATGGCCGAGCTGATCAAAGATGGCGATATCGAGCTGCGTGCCCCCTCCACTGTCACTGCCCGTATCCAGGAAGTTCACCTGCTGATCCTGCATGTCTTGTGTACACGCACGGATGCAATTCTATTTGGTGTGTGAGATCACACTTTTCAGGACAACGCACCTGATAGCGTGAAAAGTGACTGGCGCGATGA
>JBECKZ010000207.1:0-6082 GCA_040235555.1 Thiohalomonadales bacterium
GGCGCCTCGGGGTCGGGCAAGACCACCCTGCTGGGCCTGCTGGCCGGACTGGATCTGCCCAGTTCGGGTCAGGTCCTGTTCGAGGGCAAGGATATCACGGCCATGGATGAAGATCAGCGTGCCCAAATGCGCGCCGGCAAGGTGGGTTTTATCTTTCAGTCTTTTCAATTGTTACCTCACCTGACGGCATTTGAAAATGTGGTGCTCTCGCTGGAGATCCTGAATGTCGCAGACGCGCGCGAGCGTGCAGTGGCTTTATTACAGCGCGTTGGCCTGGCGGAACGCTTGCAACATTATCCCAACCAGCTCTCCGGTGGCGAGCAACAGCGCTGCGCCATTGCCCGCGCCTTCGCGGCCAATCCTATTTTACTGTTTGCCGATGAGCCCACCGGCAACCTGGATCAGGAAACCGGTCACCGGATTATTGAATTGCTGTTTGAACTGAATCGCGAACAACAGACCTGTCTGATCATTGCTACCCATGATAAGGAACTGGCTCAACGCTGTGGCCGCGTTGTCGAGATTAGTGCTGGTGAAATCCGCATGGATTCGGAAGTCAATTAAATGCTGAATACACTCGCCTTGTCACTGCGATTTCTGCATCGCGACTGGAAGTCCGGCGAGCTGACCCTGTTACTCCTTGCGTTACTGATTTGTGTCAGCAGCATTACCACGGTAGCGTTTACGACGGATCGTATGGCGAAGGCCATCGATCGTCAGTCCAGCGAATTGCTGGCGGCAGATTTCGTGATCGTATCGAGTCAGCCTGTTGAAACTCAACGCAGTACACTGGCTAATCAGCTCGGATTGAAAACCTCAAAGATTGAACTCTTCCGTAGTGTGCTGGTGGTCAAGGATGCAGTACAACTGGTGGAAGTCAAGGTCGTGGACAGTGCCTATCCATTACGCGGTCAATTGCAGCTGAGTGATCAAGCGTATGGACAAAGTACACCCGCCACGGGTGGCCCTGTTGCTGGCCACGTCTGGGTCGAACCACGTCTGTTACAGGCGTTAAACCTGCAGGTTGGCGACAAGATCCAGCTGGGGGCTAGCACGTTTACCATCAGCAAAGTGATTCACTACGAGCCGGACCGTGGCGGGGATTTTTTTCGCATGGCGCCGCGGGTGATGATGCGCGAACAGGACCTCGCTGCAACGCGGTTAATCCAGCCGGGTAGTCGTGTACATTACCGACTGCTGGTGGCGGGTAAGCCCAAACAGATCGACCGCTATATTCGCGCGGTGAAAGCCTCACCTCACGAAGGTGAAGAGTTGCTTTCCGTCAAGCAGGGACGGCCCGAGATTCGCTTTGCCTATGACCGCGCCGATTTCTTTTTGAATATTGTAGCGTTAATCAGTGTTTTGCTCGGGAGTATTGCCACGGCCATGGCAGCCCAGCGCTATAGCCGCCGCCACATCGATAGCGTGGCGATACTGCGTACCCTGGGACTGAGTCAGTGGCGCATCCTGTCACTGGTCAGTCTGGAAATGTGTGTATTTGCTTTGATTACCAGCCTGATCGGCTGTCTGCTTGCCTATGTTGCCCAGTATGGATTGAGTAACGCGATGGCGGGTTTGATTGTTGGCCAATTACCACAACCCGGTTTTATGCCGGTATGGATCGGGACGATTACCGGTTTCATTGCCTTGTTTGGTTTTGTCGGGCCAACCTTGTGGCTAATGAAATCGACACCGCCAATCCGGGTGTTGCGTCGTGATCAACCGTTCCCGGTATTCAATGTGTTATTTGTTGTGATCTTCGTTGTTGCCGTTTTTGTATTATGGGTCTGGCGCCTGGGACACAGCGAAGTGACGCAATACCTGCTTGCCGGATCTCTGGGGACATTGATAGCCTTGTTCGTGATTGCGCGCACGCTTGTCTATGCTCTGAAGCCTGCACGCGGATTGATGTCGGTGAGTTGGCGTTACGGTCTGGCGAATTTGAGCCGGCGTGGCAGTTTGACGGCAATCCAGATTAGTGCCTTTGGCCTCGGCCTGATGTTTATCCTACTCAACGGTCTGATTCGTACTGACATGCTGGATGGTTGGCGACGTACTCTGCCCGAGAACGCACCCAATTATTTTTTGATCAATGCCCAGGCGAATCAGTTAGCGGGCCTTCGTCAGTTTTTTGAAACCCGGCAGATGACGGCACCGGAATTTGCTCCCATGACCCGCGGTCGCCTGCTGAGTATCAATGGCAAACCGGTGCATGCGAAAGAGTTTACTTCGCCACGAGCCAAACGTCTTATCCTGCATGAATTCAATCTGTCCTGGAATGCCACATTGAGGCCCGGCAACAAGATTATCCAGGGTCATTGGTGGTCAGCCGATGAGCGTGGCAAACCCTATCTCTCCCTCGAACGCTCGGTGGCAACAGCGTTTGATTTGCGTATAGGTGATAAGCTGACCTTTGATGTGGGCGGAAACGAACTGACCTTGCAACTGGTCAATATCCGGGATGTCGACTGGAATTCCTTCAAGGTCAATTTCTTTGCGGTAGCCGCACCCGGGTTGCTGGAGAAAATGCCGAGCAACTGGGTCGCGAGCATGCACCTGACTGCACAACAGGCGAGAACCCTGGCCGAACTGGTGCGGCAATTTCCAAACATCACCGTGGTCGACATTGATGTCATTATCAATCGTATCCGCAATTTGATGATGCGAGTGTCCAGTGCGGTGGAATACCTGTTGGGCTTTACCCTGGTGATTGGCATTATCATCATGCTGACTGCACTCAAGACCACGGAAGACGAACGTCGACAGGAAGCCGCCTTGTTACATACCCTGGGTGCACGACGTCGCTGGATACTCAAGGGTAATCTGGCGGAATTTGCCCTGATGGGGATGATTGCCGGCACCATTGCTGGTATCGCTGCCACCCTGACAGGTCACGTACTTGCCAGACAAGTATTTAAATTTGATTACACGATGACACCGATACCGATTGTGGTTGGTATGCTCGTCGGCACACTGTTCATCAGTGTGATTGGATTGCTGGCGAGTAATAAAGTCCTGTCACAACCGCCCATCACGACATTTCGGCAGTCCTGACAAATATCCAAAATATCATTTTTTGGGTGTTTGTTTACCGACTCAGGCTTTATGATGTAACACATGATGTTATCGTGTGATTGGCTTGAATTATTCAGGGCTATTTACGCCAAAGCCCAGGCTGCGGCTACGAAGCAGTCAGGTGTCGTGACAGTTTTCGCCATGGAATTTAACCGAAACAGCAGGAGAGAGGCATGAAAGCAATCAAAAACATTTTTGCCGTCATTGGAGTACTTGCCGTCGCTGGCCTGATCTGGCTTGGTGTCAAGGTTATGCCTTATTACAGCATTGTGCAGTCTTTCGATCCACAGGCTTACGCAACGTATAAAACCATGTTCGATAAACTGATGCGTACCGGCAGTGCGGTGGATGCGACGGTCTGGAAACGGCAAGTGAAAGATGGTCTGACAGTAGCCGATGTCGAGGATGTCATGAAATCCGTTGCAGTCGAACTCAATATCAAGAATGTGGGTGAGTTACCTTTGTCTAAACAGGTCGAAGCAATGACCGGGCAGAAGCAACGTTTTCTCAAGATCTACATGTATTGTAATCCGCTGACTGCAGCGAAAATGGTGGACTACAGCGATGCCTATTCAGCCTATTTGCCATGCCGTTTGTCACTGGTGCAGGACAAGCAAGGCAAACTGTGGATCTATTCCCTGAACATGGACATGATGATTCACGGTGGCAAACCACTGCCACATGATCTGAAAGTCGAAGCCATGCGGGTGAAAAAAGTGATCGAGACGATCATGGAGCGGGCGAGCAGTGGAGAGTTCTGACGTCGGGCACGACGGCTATTTCAAAATATTTTCCTGCTAGTAGGAATAATTCGTCAGGGGAGCTGTTTATCTCCCAAGCGTCCAAATGGGGGATGCAAACCTGACGGAGAATCCTATGAAGCTACAAACGGTAATACTGGCGGCATCGATGTTTGCCGCTTCCTGTGCCACGGTCATGGCTGGCCCGCGCGATGCAGCCATGGATCATATTAATGCGGTTGCAGCCGGGGACGTGGACAAGGTTATGGCTGGCTACGGCGATAATGCGGTGTTTCAATGGGTCGGTGGCCCGTTGGACGGTGTCTACAGCGGAAATGAGGCGATTAAAACGGTCTGGAGTAAATTTGCCAAAGGCAATGCACCGCTAACCGCCAAAATTGGACAGCTTGCAGAAAGCGGCAATCCCAAGGGTTCGACTGTGACGGCCAATGTGATCTTTAGCGGCAAGAAAACCATCAAGGTACGTTACATCCTGGTGTATCGTGAAGGCAAATTGCTCAATGAAATCTGGCAAATTGATCCAAAATTGGCATCCGGCTACTAGACTCATGACCACCACCTGCCGTTTTTTTGTCAACGGTAGGTGGTGCAGACTAAACACTTTGCCGGAAGCCTGAATGGCACACCATCCGTTTACTGAACATATTCCCGGTTTGCGCCGCTATGCGATTGCGTTGCTGAGGGATCGCAGCCTGGCCGACGATCTGGTCCAGGACACCCTCGAGCGTGGCCTGAAAAAGTTTTCCCTGTTTCAGGTCGGCAGTGATTTGCGCGCCTGGCTGTTTACCATCATGCATAATCTCTTTATTAACCAGGTACCACGCACCAAGCTTTGGCAACAAAATACCCCGCCGGAGGATATACATAGCGGGAGTGAACTGGCCGAGGAGATGGTAACAGCGCGTGATTTCATGCAGGCGTTGCAACTGTTAACGGAAGAGCAACGGGTGATCATTTTATTGATTGGCCTGGAACAACTTTCCTACGAACAGACTGCACAAGTGCTGGACCTCCCCGTGGGTACAGTAATGTCCCGATTGGCGCGTGCACGCGAACGCCTGCGGCTGTTGATGAATGGCGAAGCAGGCCCGCAGCTGAGGAGAGTAAAATGACCGACACTTATGTAGCGACTGAAGCCGAAATCCAGGCCTATGTCGATGGTCAGTTGAGTCCGACACAGCGTACTCAAGTGGAGGTGTATCTGGCAGAACATCCAGAAGTTGCTGAACAGGCGAGTGCCTATCAGAAACAAAACCAATTACTACATGGTTTGTTTGACCATGTCCTGGACGAACCGTTACCGGAACGGCTTACTTCTGTGACCACCACGAAATTCCAGCGCAAGGTCTATCGAATTGCAGCAGTATTAGCCTGGGTCATGCTCGGTGGTGTAAGTGGTTTTTTGCTGCGGGGCGAGGTTAACCATACTTTGGTTGCCACGGAACCTTTCACCGAACGTGCTGCGATTGCGCATGTGGTGTATTCCGCAGAGATGTTACACCCGGTGGAAGTTGGTGTTGATCAGGAAAAGCACCTGTTGCAATGGTTATCCAAACGTCTCGGTCATCCCTTGCATGCACCGGACCTTACCGGGTTTGGCTACCAGCTCATGGGCGGACGCTTGCTGCCTGGTGACACCGGAGGGGCCGCCGCCCAATTCATGTACCAGAGTAAAACAGGCTCGCGTCTGAGTCTGTACGTGTCAGTCAGGGACAAAGGTACCGCACAGACTGCATTCCGGATTGAGGAACAGGATGGTCAACAGCTCATGTACTGGGTGGATGACGATTTGGGTTTTGCCTTAGTCGGTGAAAAAGATCGAAAGCGTTTGTTGGAAATGGCACGGGTTACATATCAGGCGATGAGTTATTAATCAGAAATTGATTTAAATGCACCAAATAAAAAAAACCGGCGCGAGGCCGGTTTTTTTATTGCTTGTAGAAGCAAGTTCCTTACATCGCACGCACGCGGGTGTTCAGGCGTGACTTATGGCGCGCGGCCTTGTTCTTGTGAATCAGACCTTTGCTTTCGGTCTTGTCGATCAAAGAAACGGCATTTTTGTAGGCGTCCTGGGCAGCGGCCTTGTCACCACTGGCAATCGCGGTGAGGACTTTCTTGATCGCGCTGCGAAAACGGGAACGCAGCGGGACATTGTGTTCGTTGCGCTTGATCGCCTGGCGGGCGCGCTTTTTGGATTGGGCTGTATTGGCCAAGGTAATTCTCCTGTTGGCACGGCTGTTTACGAA
>JBECKZ010000264.1:0-8755 GCA_040235555.1 Thiohalomonadales bacterium
GAATACGACAGCATCAGTCTGCTCAAGGAATACAAACGTGAAGTGTTGCATTTCATGAACGGCTTTATCCCCGAGTATCCGCCGTTTCCGGAGAATTATTTTAGTCTGCAGCAACAGGCGATCCTGAACGAATATAAATACGCCGCACTCAAGACCTTAGCTAACGGTAAACTCGTGCCTGAATTTCCAGAGGTCCTGATTAGCCAGGATCTGGATAACACCTGGCACGACACCGCCGAGGCGATCATCAACAACTGGATTGGGCAGGTCTATCAGGTCACTAGCGTGGATCGCAAACAACCCTTCAAGGACCAGGTCGATCCAGATGATCCCCTGGGCTTGAAGTCCTGAGCTTGATTATTGTTTGCGTAATTGCAGTAGTTGATTGTAGAGCGCCGGCTCATCCCACTCCCGACCGCCGACAGCGCGATAAACAACCTTGCCCTGAGGATTCACGATATAGCTAGTCGGCAATCCCGTCACCGGGTATTTTTTTACAACACTGCCATCGTGATCCATCAGCAGCGGGAAATTCACCGGGTACGCCCCAAGAAACTCAAAAATGGTATCGGCATCTTCGCCAACATTAACAGCCAGGACTTCCACTCCCTTGCCCTTGATCTTTTGCCACATGCGATTCATGGAAGGCATTTCACGCCGGCATGGTGGGCACCAGGTCGCCCAGAAGTTAATGAGAACCACCTTTCCGCGAAAATCCGCGAGATGATAGGTTTTCCCGCTTTCGCTAGCGAGGGTGAAATCCGGGGCAACGAATGGCTTTTCAACCGGCGGCAAGGTTTGTTTGATCGCGTCTTCAGCCAGTCCGATTCGGCTGAAACAACAAAGTGACATCATGCAGATCGCAACAAGATATTTCATGGCTGGTGCACACTCCCCGGTTCAGGATGAATATCGGCGGCACATTGCATGTCTTTGATTATTGCAGTGTGTCGTTTGCCATATTGGCGCCACACTACTTTCAAGTCAAACTTCGTGCCCGGCGCAAGATTAAAAATGGACATACCCCAGTTGTAATCCCCGGGTTTGTAAACCTGTCGGGTCGGATAGAGTGACCATTCAAATGCGACCTGCGCTGCTTTTGGGATCTTGCGCTTTTGCCACTCTCGCTGCCAGTCTTCACGCAGTTTGAGGCCCTGCTGGCGGCCGCCAACACTCACCGCCCAGTCATGTAGATTGTATTCAAGCGGACTCGGTTGATTCTTGTTCGATTCGTTCTTGAAGACGGTTTGAAACACACAGCTTTTGGCAATCAGGTCTGCTTCCTTTTCAGCGAAACCACGCGCAAGAAAATAACCGCGGGTCTGATCCGGCAGACGCTGAACCAGGCGTAAGGACATACCCCGGTTACTGATCTGCCAGTAGGGTAACGTCGCCTCCGGATCGATTCCTGTTTGTAACCGCGTGTCCGCATGGGCGATACCCTGCAGTAAAGGCAAGCAAAATAAACAACACGAGATAACCCGACGCATCTACTCCCCCGTTACCGGAATCAAGACACGTCATTGTACACCTTCCGGATGGCCTGGCCAGAAATCCCAATCCGCTAACCCAGATCAGGCGACCTGTGTGTCCGCACTCAAATCTTCTGCTTGCAAGGGAGGGAGTCCCCAGTACTGACGCGCCGCGTCGCAACGCGGATTGTGCAGTGAACCTTCCCAACTGGGCTGGAAGTCGCGGCAGGGTGATGCGCGCAAGGCATAGATACCGCAGGCAACTGACTTACCAACCTGTCCATGTAATGCGCAACAACGCGCAGGCGTGCGATCGGTACCACGCATGGCGCGTTGCATCGGTGTTACCTGGATAGTCATGGCGACCGGGACGGAACCACCGGGTGCATCATCGGCCTCTGCCCAGTAAAACGAGGCGCGATAGTATGCACAACAAGCACCACAAGACAGACACGGATTGCTCATAAATAATTAATACAAAGTGGAAGTAATCCCGGCGGACACCGGGGACAATTTCAAACCTGCGAGATTTTATTGAAGCCAGGTTCAAGACAACATTGAAATTTTGTGATTATCTCAAGCGAATTTCTCAATTCATGTATTGACCCGTTTTTGATTGCAGGCCGCATGATCAACTATCGCGAGTCACTTTTGTCTGGTGATGGGCTAGGAGGGATAGTGAGATAAGTGCTTGGTTTCTGGTCAATTCCTGCTAGAGGACCTGAACGACTTATCCCTTTTACCCAATTTTTGCTCCTGTTCCCGCACGCCTGCTCAAGCTAAAATTCAGGATATGAATATTCCCCATGGCATGCTTAATCAAACCTGGTTGTGGAGCGGTGCGGTACTCTATCTTTTGGCCTGGATTGTCGTCCTGCGTACAACCCCATGGCGACGCCTGCTGGACAACTCGCTCAGCCATGGTTTCCTGGGCACCTGCGTGCTGTTGCTGGTATTGTGGCATATCGCTGTTCGGCAATTTCCCGGCCTTAATTATCATTTTCTCGGGGCGACCCTGTTAATGCTTATGTTCCGCTGGCAACTGGCCTTTGTCGGAATTAATTTGATCCTGATGGGGATGATCCTGAACGGTGAAGGCCAGTGGCAAACCTTACCGATCAACGCCATGACCATGGGTCTGATCCCCATTCTTACCGGTTACGGTTTGTATCGTCTGGTTGAAACAAAATTACCCAACCACTTATTCATTTATATTTTCCTTAATGCCTTTTTTGGCGCAGCAATCACTATTGCGCTCGCTGTTATCGTATCTTCCTTATTGCTGGCGGCCGCCGGTGTCTATCATTTCGATTTTCTGCTGAAGAATTACCTGCCCTTCCTGCCCCTGATGATGTTCCCCGAGTCCTTTATCACCGGTATGCTGACCACCCTTGCGGTGGTGTTCTACCCGCAATGGGTACTGACCTTCGATGACGCAAAGTATCTTAATAAATAGAACAATACAGACATAACTTTGCGTTGGCTTGCCTGTTCGCCCCTTTCCTTGTTCAAATACGCGCCCAGGTTCTTATCCAGATGAAGCTAACGTGACTGTGTTTTCCCGAAATGTCCCACTTCTGGCGTTATGTCAGGCATTGATGATGAGCTGCAACACCCTGTTGGTTGCGACCTCCGCCCTGGTGGGCTATGCCCTGGCGCAGGACAAAGCCTTCGCCACTCTGCCCTTTGCCCTGCAATTGATTGCCACCATGTTTACCAGCATTCCGGCAGCGTTATTGATGAGAAAAATCGGTCGCAAACGAGGTTTCATGCTGGCAACCCTGCTCGGCATGGCCGGTGGCAGCCTGTGTACGCTGGGGATCCTGCAGCAGCAATTTCTCGTGTTTGCCGCCGGTGGCATACTGGTTGGAATGTTTAACGGTTTCGGGAATTACTATCGCTTCACTGCCGCGGATATCGTCGACCCCGAGCACAAGAGCAGGGCAATTTCGCTGGTACTGGCCGGTGGTGTCATTGCCGCCATCGTAGGCCCCAATCTAGCCAACCTCACCCGCAATTTCATCAGCCAGGCAACCTTTGCCGGCAGTTATACTGCAATCATAGTTTTGTACATCCTGTCTTTCATTATATTGAGTTTTCTGAAAATACCAGCGACGACAACACAGGTATCCAGGAACACTGACACCGGCAGGCCACTACGTCAGATCGTTTCCCAACCCAAATATATTGTTGCCGTGATCTGTGGCATGTTCGGATACGGTGTCATGGCCCTGGTCATGACTGCCACCCCCCTGGCCATGCAACTCCATGCCTACCCGTTTGCCGATACCTCGTTTGTAATTCAATGGCATGTGCTGGGGATGTACATGCCCTCTTTCTTTACCGGTCACCTGATTCACCGCTTTGGCTGTATGCGAATCATGTTACTGGGCGCACTTGCGGGACTGGCCTGTGTTGCGATCAATTTGACGGGTACCAGCGTGACCCATTTCTGGATTGCCCTGTTGTGTCTTGGTGTCAGCTGGAATTTTTTGTTTATCGGTGCAACCTCCCTGCTGACGGAAACCTACCAGCGGGAAGAAACCTTCAGGGCCCAGGCTGTCAATGAATTTATCGTATTCAGTACTGTCGCCATCTCGTCTCTGTCCGCCGGCGCATTGCAGCATCTGTATGGCTGGGCAGCGGTCAACCTGGGTGCGATTCCCCCCCTTCTAATCATCATGGCCAGTCTTATCTGGTTGTACAACCGGTCTCAAACCGTTGACACACCATTAAGTCAACAGGAGCTGGAACAGGTTCTGACCCAATCTGAGCAATGATCCGCTTCATGTTTACGGACTGGCGAGAATAATTACAGTAAACTGTTCGTAACTCAAAAATATAAAAATTTCGGGATTCAAAGTTGAATAATTCACTCCTGGCAAACACAACATTGAGGCTGGTATACATTTTAGCCGGATTGTGTGTCGTTTTTTTTCTGTTCAGTATGTACCACCGTGCCATTACTACAGATGATGCCTGGTTTGCCGAACAGGCTTACTGGTTTGCTCATGACGGTTACGTCCATTCGGATTTATTTGAGGGTTTCCCAATCTTTGCCAATCAAATCCTGGTTTATCACAAACTGCATATCTGGCAGGGTGCAGCAGTGTATAAACTGTTCGGATGGAATGTTAATTACTTCAAGGCAATATCTTTCACGTATCTCATTATCTTTCTGGCATTATTGTATTACTTCCTGAAATATCTCACGCCTGTTGAATCCCGAAAAGACGTATTCGTGGTCTTCCTGTTTTTGTTTTTTGTCAATCACCTGGTATTTCAGCAAGGTTTCGAATTCCGCCCTGAAATCATGATGATGTGTACTGGGTTTTTATCCTACATATTTATATTCCATGCCCAGCAACGAGAAGATTGGCGTTTTGCAACACTGGCAGGCATGATGGCCGGCATTACGGCGCTCGTGCATTTAAACGGCCTGATTTTTATTATGGCAGGCGGGTTGCTACTGGTTATCCATAAAAACTACCGCCTGGCTGTCTGGTTTGGACTCGGCTCAGTTATCGGGTTTTTACCTTACTTTTATCAACTCACCAGCCTTGAGCAATTCAGACATTATCTGTATGCGCTGAAACATGACCCTGCTGTTAGTGAAGACGATCGCAACGTGACAGGCATGTTAAAGAAACTTGTTTTCGAGTATCACCGTTTCACACACCATAGTTATGAATTTACCTACCTGATTTTGTTTATCATTACCATTACAAGTAACTGGAAACAAATTTCGCAAAATCAGCAACACAAAAATCTGTTGTGGTATCTCCTGTTCTTGACCATTTTCATGGCACTCATTACAACCGGCAGCAAGACCTCTTACCTGCTGTATTCAATGCCGTATGTACTTCTGATAATGGCAGTCTACTTTAGACATATCCTGAACATCAAAAAAGTCGCACCGGTATTTCTAACCGTCTTACTTGTATACACCCTTGCCAATCTCGATCGTGATCGGGGCGTCTTTATTGACAGGCATTATGATTCACCGGCGGTTTACGCCAAGATAGTCAACAAATATCATATTCAACCGGGCACACCAGTCTTTGCCCCGGTGACATTTATTTTTAATGAGATTGGTAAACTTAAAATACAGAGCTACTTGGCATACCTGTTGAAGTACCATAACAATCTCGAACAAATAACAGTCAGGAATATCTTTAGTGATATCTACCGACGCAAAAAGGCTTTTGCCATTTTGAATCCGACCATGCTCAAGGATATGAAATTCAGCCCACGCATGGGTGAAACGTATTACGGTTATACCTACCTGGGGCAGGAAGCTGATTTGTATATTTTCCGGCGTAATTCGGATAGCAACGACAAGACCTAAGCTAATTCAGTTTGTCTTTTTCAACATGCTGAAAAATCAGATCTGCTATTTGCTGGATCAGATTCGGGCTGCGCACACCGATATGTTCCTTCCCCAGCCAGATTATCTGAAAGGGCTGACGTAATGCCTGATCCAGAGCTTCGATGCTCTCTGGAGGAAAGGATGGATCAGGACGCGCATGTACTACTATTACCGGGCGTGGTGAAATACGACCGACCCAGCGTTCCGGCTTCAGGTACGGTGCCTGGATCAAGACGGCAAAACTGCGCGTCATTAACCAGCGTAACGGTCCCCAGCGGATCTTTTCCTCAGTCAGGTGATCAAACACGGCCGCAGGGTCACCTGCCCCATGGATCAACCATACCCGCTTGAATCGCGGGTCCAGTGCACCGGGGATACTGGCCAGGAAAGCACCGAAACTGACACCAGCCAGCTCGATGTGCGCCGGATCGACATACTTGAGTTTTGCCAGATAGTCCAGTGCCAGCAATACCGCCGGCGGTGTATCCAGCACCGCCTCACGTATCAGGCCCACGTTGCGGAAAAACCCAAACTTATCCATCTCCGTGGGACCATGGTAAGGATACGAGATTGCGGCGATAACAATCCCATGGCTATCGTGAATCAACTCGGCTGCGTGCCGGCCCGTGAGATAGCCCCCCATCAGAATGACCAGGGGATGTTGTTTGGTTAGATCGTTTGGCCGGTTTAGCGTGATTTGCACCTGTAACCCCGAACTCGACGTCAGGGTGATGTCGGATAACGCAGATGTCACAGTGTTCCATTGCCGCGTAATCGCAACGTGCTGCAACTGGCCCTTTCTCGACAAAAAGTTTGCAGACGGATCATGCAGCACAGGAATAAACAGGTAGGCGGCCAGCAACAACAGCAGGACCACAACCACACCCAGCGTTTTAGCACCAACGCGCAAAACGGTTTTTATCCTGGGACGTTTTATTTGCAGAGACATCGCTTCAATTCTAATGAAGCATAGGCAGAGCCGCTACACCATGCGACTCAGTTCAATCTGCCGCCACACGCTTCCTGGTTTTCGCTTTAGGCTTGCCTGACTTGCCTTGGGTCGATTTTTTTTTAAACGACTTGTCCTTGCCTTTGCCTTTGCTGCTCACGCGCTTTTCCTTCTGGCGGACTGGCTTACCCTCAGCACGTCGGGAATGGCTATCCGTAAAGATACTGATATTGAGCTGTCGGTTACTGACCCAGACCTTTTTCAGGTGATTGAAGACCTCACGCGGCATGCCTTCGGGCAGGTCCACGATACTGTAGTCGTCGTAGATTTTGATATGACCGATATAGGCGCTGTCGATGCCGGCCTCATTGGCGATGGCACCGACAATGTTTTTGGGTTGTACACCGTGATCACGTCCAACTTCGATACGGTAGCGCACCATCGCCTCTTCCGGCACTGTATCCTTGCTATTGCGTGAGGGTTTCTGGCGTGCCTCGGTTTTCCCCCTGTCCTGGCGCTTGTCTTCACGTTCAAATGCCACCTCGGGTTTAGCTTCCCGCACAGTTTTGTCAGCGATCAGTGGTCGTTCCCGTTGCACCAGATACGCCAGTGCCGCAGCTACTTCACCGAGTCCAATGTTATGTTCAAGCTGATAACCTTCTATCAGTTCTTCAAAATAATTGAGGTCCTGTGACTCCAGGGTATCACTGATCAGTTGTTTGAACGCCATCACCCGCCGATCCGCAATGGCCTCGCGGCTGGGCAATTGCATTGCAGTAATTTTCTGGCCGGTGGCCTTTTCGATGGCGCGTAACATGCGTTGCTCACGCGGCGCCACGAACAGGATCGCCTCACCCTTGCGCCCGGCACGACCTGTACGTCCGATGCGATGCACATACGCCTCGGTGTCATAGGGAATATCGTAATTGATCACATGACTGATGCGTTCCACGTCCAGACCTCGCGCAGCAACATCGGTCGCGACCACGATGTCCAGCGAACCACGCTTCAGGCGATCGATAGTCTTCTCACGTAATTGCTGATTCATGTCGCCATTGAGTGCAGCGGCAGAATAGCCACGCGCTTCAAGTTTCTCGGCCAGTTCCACCGTGATGTTCTTGGTGCGCACAAAGATAATAATGCCATCGAAATCTTCCACTTCCAGCATACGCGTCAGGGCATCGAGTTTATGGATCCCGCTTACCTGCCAGTAGCGCTGGTTGATGGTGGCAACGGTCGCGGTCCTGGCCTCGATACGGATCTCCACCGGCTCACGCAAATGATTGCGCGCCACCCGCTTGATCGCCTCGGGCATGGTTGCGGAAAACAGGGCCACCTGTTTTTGCGCCGGTGTATGCTCCAGGATCTGCTCGACGTCCTCGATAAATCCCATCCGTAACATCTCGTCCGCTTCATCCAGGACCAGGGCCCGTAATTGATCGAGTTTGAGGGTGGCGCGACGCAGGTGATCCTGGATCCGACCTGGCGTACCCACCACCACATGCACGCCACGGCGTAACTGACGCAGTTGCACATCCATACCCTGTCCACCATAGACCGGCAGGATATGAAAACCGGGCAGGTGTCGGGCATAAGTCTGCATCGCCTCGGCCACCTGGATGGCAAGTTCCCGGGTAGGCGTCAGTACCAGGATCTGTGGCTGCTTCAGTGCCAGATCCAGCCGGCTCAAAAGTGGTAATGCGAATGCCGCCGTCTTGCCAGTGCCAGTCTGGGCCATACCCAGCAAATCACGACCGGCCAACAGAGGTGGAATACTTTCAGCCTGGATCGGGGAAGGTGTTTCATAACCTACCTCTTCCACAGACTGTAAAACGGGAGTCGCAAGACCCAATTGGGCAAACGCAATAACCGATGAATCAGACATGCCGGGACCTGTACCTGGGGGTTACTCAGACGGGGATGTTCAGTCGGTCCGAGCGGATAAATTAGAAAATGCGATTATAA
>JBECKZ010000031.1:0-7975 GCA_040235555.1 Thiohalomonadales bacterium
GGTGACAATTCCTCCACTGCCGCTGCCTTCTCGTTGATCTACAGCCCAGCCGCTAGACCGAATCTTGTCCCAACCCGTACTGGTAACAACCAATTGGGCGCGTTCCAGACCAGCGGCAGCGTGCAGACCGGAATGCGCACAGCTAATGGTAATCCCATCATCGCTGCCAACAATGTCGATGCACTGGTGTATACCATTTTACTTAACTATATGGCCCTGCACGGAGATGCCTCGGTATCAAACTTCCAGGCGTGTTTTCCCAATGCCAATCTGGGTGGATTCGGCGCCACCTTGCTGGACGACCTGATTATGTTCGAGCCAATCGTAAGTAACACCATCTCCTAGGTGTGCGATTAAATTAATAATTAGTCCGCTAAGCTCCTTCAACACTTCACCCGGTTTTACCGGGTGATTTTTTTTGGATTGCAGGTATGATTAGCGCCATGCGTATCAAATCTTTTCTTGTCGTCCTTTCCCTTGTTCTGCTATGCACCAATGTGCAGGCGGAGTGGTTCAAGGAATCCCGCGGCATTATGGGCACCAATATCGATGTTGACCTGCTGGACTCCGATGTGATTCATGCCAAGGGTTGCATTGAGGAAGTCATGGGGGAAATGGAGCATATCAACCGGGAGATGAGCCCCTATATCAAGACCAGCGAGCTCTATCGCATCAACCAATTGGCTGCCAAACAGCCCGTCAAAATCAGTCAGGAATTGTTCGACCTGATCAAACGCTCGTTTTACTTTTCCGAGATCTCTCACGGGGCCTTTGATATTACCTTCGCCAGCATCGGCTATCGCTACGATTACCGCAAACACATCAAACCCACTGACGCGCAAATCAAAGCCTCGCTCAAGGAAATTAATTACCGCCATATCAAGCTGGATGCCGAAGCCCGCACTATACGCTTCGATATGCAAGGCGTACGTATTGACCTGGGCGGTATTGCCAAGGGCTATGCTGTGGATAAAAGTATCGACTTGTTGCGCAAGTGTGGCATCAAGGACGCCATGGTCACCGCCGGTGGCGACAGCCGCATCATCGGTGACCACGATGGCCGCCCCTGGATGATTGGTATCAAGGATCCCCGCAACAAGAAGGACTCCATTGTCGCCATCCCTCTGGTCAATACGGCCATCTCGACCTCCGGCGATTACGAGCGTTATTTCATCAAAAACGGGGTCCGTTACCACCACATCCTGAATCCCCGGACTGGTAAATCCGTGCGCAGCACCCGCAGCGTCACCATCCTCGGACCCGATGCCACCACCACAGACGGCCTCTCAACCACCGTATTTGTCCTGGGTCCCAAAGCCGGGCTGGCCCTGGCCGAGCATCTCAAGGATATAGAAGCCGTTATCATCGATAATAAGGGCAAGGTGCATTACACCTCCGGGCTCATGCCACCGTCGATGTCGTCACAGCCGGGCCAATAAAACTCTCCGCCTGGTGTTTTGTGACCGATTCATCAACTACCCTACGAAGGACTGTCATCTCAAGCTGATCCTCAATATTATTAAGGCCACACAAGCACTTGAAATTACATCTAAAATAAGCGTTCCAGGACGGCAAAAAACGGGGATAAAATCATGCCAAAGTTCATCAACGCAGCACTGCGTTTCAGTCTATTTTTTATTCTGATGCTGCTTGGTTCTGTTTGCTGGTCCGCGGATAAAACGGACAGTGCAAATGCAACCTCCGGTGATAAAACCGTCACCACTCTCGATACGCAGATTCAGGGACTGAAAAAACAAGTGCTGGATCTGAACCGCGATTTATTCCTGCTTGAAGAAGACTTGCTATTCCCCGCCAATACCCAGTTCTCCGTGTTCGTGTCGATGGATGTTGGCATGATGTTCGATCTCGATTCCGTCCAACTCAAGCTCGATAACACCATCGTTGGCAACCATCTGTATACCGAGCGAGAAAACAACGCCCTCAAACGTGGCGGTGTGCAACGTTTTTATATCGGCAATCTGACCACGGGGGAACACGAGCTAGTAGCGTTTTTTGTTGGAAAAGGCCCCAAGAACCGCGACTACAAACGCGGCACCACGCTGAAGTTTACCAAAGGCAGTGCTGCCCAATTCGTAGAACTGAAAATCACAGATAGCGAATCCAAGCTCCAGCCCGAATTCAAAGCCAAGGTGTGGGAATCAGAATAACTACGAATTTTTCGGATGTCCTTTCAACGCTTCACGACTGTTCTGCTCATGCTGCTGCTGTTATCAGCAGGTATCGCGCATGCCGAAGATAAAAATAACGAACTGACACCTCAGGATATTCACGATCTGCGTTATGGCGAAACCCTGTTTAATTATTTCCAGAAAAAATACTTTTCCGCCATCACAGACCTGATGGTTGCGGATGTACGCGACCCCATCAAGGTTCAGGGTGAAGATCCGAAATTACTGCTCGGCGGATTATATCTGGCCTATGGCATGACCGATGCCGCCAGCGATCTGTTCCAGCAAATCCTCAAAAGCGATAAGTTGCCAAGCACTCATGATCGCGCCTGGTATTACATTGCCAAGCTGCGTTATCAAAAAGGCTACCTGGAGCAGGCGGAAAAGGCCTTGCAACAAATCAAGCATACCCTGCCAGAAGATCGCGAGGCCGAGCGCCTGCACATGTTGGCCAATACCTATCTGGCCGAGAAAAAATACAAGCAGGCTATCGAGGTGTTGCGCAATTTTACAGGCAGTTCGGACTGGGAGGCCTATGCCAAATTCAATCTCGGTGTTGCACTGGTCAAGGCCGGTCAGCTGGATGATGGTATTGATCTGCTGGATGACGTCGGCGATCTTAATCCCTTCAAGATCGATCACGAACTCAATGCCCTGCGCGACAAGGCCAATCTCGCCCTGGGCTTTTCCTTTTTACGTGGCAAGCGACCAACTGACGCCGTCACGGATTTCCAGCGTGTCCGACTGACTGGACCCTTTTCTAACAAGGCATTACTGGGCCTGGGTTGGGCCTATACCGAACTCAAGGAGTATAAAAAGGCGCTGAACCCCTGGCTGGAATTACAACACCGGGTGGCACTGGACACCTCAGTCCAGGAATCCATGATCGCGATCCCTTTCGTTTTGGAAAAGCTCGATAAGAAACGCCTGGCCATGTCCTATTACGACAAGGCCATTCAGGCCTACACCGCAGAAATCAACCGGCTGGAAGATGTCATGGTCGCAGTACAACGTGGCGAATTGATTCGCGCCATGCGCCCTGCCAACCTGGATGATGAAACCTCGTTACCCATCCATACCTTTGGTCTGCCGGATTCCATCACCGCGCCGTATCTGCACGACATGATGGCCACCAATAAATTTCAGGAGAGTTACAAAAACCTGCAGAACCTGATGTACCTGCGTTACGTCCTGCAACACTGGTCCGGCCAGCTCCCTTCCTATGAACTTATGCTATCGGAACGGCGAAAGGTTTATTACAAGCGCCTGCCGCAAGTCGCCAACGATCAACGTTTGCAGCAAATCACCAGGATGTCAGAACAACGAGACAAGCTGGCTGCTGAGATAAAACACATTGTACAAACAAACGATGGTCTGGCCCTGGTGACTGCAGATGAGGCTGATCAACTCGAGACCCTGGGCAAGGTCAAACATACACTGCAGGTATTAGCCAACAAGCAGGACCTGAGTGAGGAGAAAGAAAAATATCGCCTGATGCAGGGAATCCTGTATTTTCGTACCCAAAGCGAATTTATCCCGAGACTGTGGCAGGCCCGGCGTGACCTGATCGAACTGGATCGGGCTCTGGCAAAAGTCAAAAAAAACAAGCGCGAACTGGTAAAGACTGCTAACGCAGCGCCCAAATTCTTTAAAGGTTATAACGAAAAAATTGCATCGTACGGTCAACGGATCACAACGCTGCTTGGCCAGCTCAATTATGCAATTAATCAGCAGGAAGCCTACATTCAGAAGATGGCGATGCAATCATTAATCAATCGTCGTCGGCAACTGGAGAATTATCACGTACGCGCCCGCTTCGGTATTGCCCGCCTGTATGACAGCCTGGTCATTGAAAAAGACAAGGACAAAGAAAAAGAAAAGGCTAAGGAGAACAGCGATGTTCAGAAATAGCCTGCTGCTTGGTCTGTGTCTGATCCTGTTTGCCTGCGCCAGCGACAAACAGGAACTCAAGACTATTGCGTCGATCAAGTCACGCGATATCGACCTGACCGAACCTAAAGGCGCATTACCAATTAACGAAGACAAGGCGCGCGAGTACTACCGGGAATTTCTCTCCATCACGACCGACTACTCAATGTACAGCCAGGCCCTGCGGCGTCTGGCAGATCTGCAATTGAAAGTCGGTGAGAA
Organism: Thiohalomonadales bacterium; assembly: GCA_040235555.1. Classification (GTDB taxonomy): domain Bacteria; phylum Pseudomonadota; class Gammaproteobacteria; order UBA6429; family Thiohalophilaceae; genus RI-92. The sequence goes on from JBECKZ010000031.1 coordinate 4,341, forward strand.
CCAGTTGACCGGCGATACACAAAAATCCGTGGAACAGGGTCAGCGTGAGACCCAGGCGTCGATTCGACTCTATACCGCCTATCTGGAAACACACCCGAACTATCCTAATAACGATCAGATCCTGTACCAGCTGGCCAAGGCCTATGAACTGAACGGCCAGCCGCAAAAATCACTGGAGATCCTGGATCGCATCATCCACTTTTATCCGCAGACCAAATACCGGGATGAAGTGGAGTTTCGTCGCGGTGAAATGTTGTTCCTGCTCAAACGCTACCAGGCCTCGGAAAAGGCCTACTACGCGATCATTACGGACAATCCCAATTCTATTTACTACGAAAAAGCTATGTACAAATACGGCTGGACAAAATACAAGACCAGCCACTATCGCGAAGCGCTTGATCCATTCTTTGCAATCATGGACATCAAACAGCGACAGGGTATGTTGCAAATGGACCGCCCGGTCGACAATCTCATGGAGACTCAGCGTGAGTTGATTGTCGATACCCTGCGTGCCATTAGCCTGTGCTTCGCCTATATCCAGGGCGATTACAGTATCAGCGACTATTTCGCAAAACATGGTTCCCGCCCTTATGAGCCCCTGGTGTACCTGAGTCTGGGTAAACTGTTTTTCCAACAGGAACGCGTCAAGGATGCTGCCGATACCTACATGGCCTTCGTGAAACATTATCCGACCTCGCCGTTGGCACCGGAGTTTCATACTGAAGCGATCAATGCCTATGAAAAAGGTGGACTGACCTCGCTGGTCCTGCCGGCAAAAGAGGAGTTCGTGAAACTCTATGGAGTCGGATCTGCCTATTGGGAAAAACAAACACTGCAGGCACGTGAGCGCATCAAACCCCTGTTGGCGAAACACATTACCGAGATCGCCACCTACTACCATGCCGCCGCACGCAAGAGTAAAAAGCCGCAGGATTTCTACAAGGCCGCCACCTGGTATGAACGCTACATCAAGAACTTCCCTCACGCTGCCAATACGGCCAAAATGAATTTCCTCAAGGCCGAAGCACTGTACGACGGCCGTTACTATGTGCAAGCAGCGGCTGAATATGAAAAGTCAGCCTATGACTATCCGCGTCATGACAAGAGTGCAGAGGCCGGCTATGCCGCTTTGCTCAGTTATGCCGCGGTAGAAAAGACCCAGCCACAACGCTATGTCCCGTTACAACAAAAGGCCATCAACAGTGCCCTGCGCTTTGCCGAGCAGTTCCCCGATGACAAACGTGTGCCCGCGGTACTCACCAAAACGGCAAACGATTTATATAAATCCAATGATTACCTGCGTGCCGTGTCCGTCGCGCAAAAGCTGGCGAAAATGCCAGGCGCCACCGTCACCATGCAGCGTACAGCCTGGATCATCCTGGGCCATTCCGAATTCGCCTTGAAAAACTACGCCGAGGCAGAACACGCATATCGTGAAAGTCTGCAACGGATCTCCAATAAGGATAAGGAATACCAAGGTATTTACGATCGCCTGGCTGCCAGCATCTACAAACAAGGTGAAAAGGAACGCGACAGTGGCAACCTTGCTGCCGCTGTTGGTTTCTTCCTGCGCGTTGGCCAGGTCACGCCCGCATCTTCATTGCGTGCGACAGCGGATTACGATGCTGCCACTGCCTTGATCAACCTCAAACAGTACAACCGCGCCTCCGGCTTACTGGAGGCCTTCCGCCGCAACTATCCCAAGAATCCGCTCAACGCCGGCATCCCGGAAAAACTGGCCTTGATCTACAGCGAGACCGGACAAAGTGGTCGCGCGGCACATGAAATGGAAATCCTGGCGAAAAACAACCGTACCAACAAGAAATACAGTGCCGATCTGTTATGGCAGGCCGGGACCTATTATGAAAAAGCCAAGATGGACAAGGACGCGCAGCGGGTCTTTAGCCAATACGTGAGCGAAAACCCCCTCCCACTGGAACGCGCCGAGGAGGCACGCAACAAGCTCGCCGAATTCGCACGTCGCGCTGGCGACAGTCGTGCCTGGGGACAAATGCTGCAGGAAATCATTCGTGCCGATGCCCGCGGTGGTGGCCAACGCACGGATCGGACACGCTTTCTTGCCGCCGACGCCACCCTCAAGCTGGCCCAGGGACAGGAGGTGTTGTACAAGAGCGCCCGCCTGACCCAGCCAATCAAGCAAAGCCTCAAGCGTAAAAAATCTCTATTAGAAACCACGATCAAGGGCTATGAAACTGCAATTCAATATCGCGTCGCAGAAGTTACCACCTCGGCCACCTACCAGTTAGGTGAACTGTATGCAGATTTCGCCAAGTCACTTACAAGCTCGGAACGCCCACGCGGACTCTCGGGTGATGCACTGGCACAGTATAATGTCTTGCTCGAGGATCAGGCCTTTCCGTTCGAGGAAAAATCCATCGACATCCACGCAACCAACGTCGATCAAATCCGGGACGGGTTTTACGACAAGTGGGTAAAAGCCAGTCTGGATAAACTCAGAAAAGTCGATCCCGCCCGCTATGCCAAAGATGAAAAGGTGCAGAGCTATGTGGAAACGATTAATTAGTGCCGTTACCTTCCTCGCCTGCCTGGGTCTGGTCGCCTGCGCCAGCGGACCGGGCACTGTGTCAGGTGAAAAACCGGGTAGCATCAAAGCTGATCCACAGGCACAGGCCGAATTTGCCCAGGCTGTGCAGGCACTTAAGGATGGTCGCGATGATGATGCCTTACGTATCCTCACCGGCATCACCCGCAAATATCCAGGGCTGGCCGGACCGTTCACCAACCTGGGGCTCTTATATATAAAGCAAGGCAACTATAAGGAAGCCAAACAGGCGCTACTACAGGCCACGACCATCAAACCCGATGATGCAGTAGCCTACAATCATCTGGGTGTGGTCTATCGCGAGCTGGGTGACTTCAAACAGGCGCAACAGGCCTACGAGACGGCACTCAAACTCAATCCCGATTATGCGGATGCCCACCTGAATATCGGTATCCTCTACGATGTCTACCTGGGTGATCTGGCGCAGGCATTGACACACTATGAAAAATATCAGTCGTTGAGCAGTAATCCGGATGGTAAGGTTGCGAAATGGATTGTCGACCTCAAACGCCGGGTCAGCAAAAATCAGGCTAAGGCATCCTCATGATGAAATATATACTTCCAATTTGTCTTGCACTGCTGAGCGCTTCTTTATACGCCGCTGAAACACTGAACATGGAAGGCACCAAGATCCGTGGTAACCAGGAGTTACCCAAAGTGTTATATATCGTGCCCTGGCAGGATGCGGAAGTCCCGAACCTGAACCAGCCACCATTGCAGAGCCTGATCGATGAAGCCCTGACCCCGGTAGATCGGGAAGTATTTCAGCGTAAAGTCCGTTATTACGACGCCTTAAGCGCACAAAAAACACGGGGTAATGCAAGCTATCTTCCAACACCCGCTACACAAAATACGCCGTAGGAATGAATTTATGAACTTGTTAAATTTAGCGGTTATTTGGGTCGATATGCCTTTGCAATCACCTACCCAAACGACGATTTTTTAGACTGACAAGCTTTTCCACAGGAGGTTATATGTACAACAGTATTGTCAGCTTTTTCCAGGATGGTGGCGCCTTCATGTACCCAATCATGGTGGTACTGGCCATCGG
>JBECKZ010000060.1:0-9873 GCA_040235555.1 Thiohalomonadales bacterium
GGGGTGGATTCGAACCACCGAAGGCGGAGCCAGCAGATTTACAGTCTGCCCCCTTTGGCCACTCGGGAACCCCTCCTCGAGCGAGTCGCGTATTGTCGTCATTGGACTATACCCTGTCAACCGGGAAGCGGGCAGAAAGCCTTAAATTTCGGGCAGTTCGAGGCAGTTTTGGGTGTCAAACGGGTGAAATAAACAAAGCGCAGGAAAACAGGCACTGGCAAAGCAGCTGCTGCGGTGTTCCCGGGAAGTCGTCTAACAAAATTTAAAATACTCTGAAGCATGAAGCAGATGGTGATCAACACACCATTACGCCTAACATGCGGCAACACACAGCGGCAAACACAACGATGGTGCACATCTACGTTACTAACTTCTGTCAGCGCGTGCTGCAACTACGCTGTTACGATCGGTAAGCCATGGTTTAGTTAAAAACGATAAACCACACCCACGGAAGTCAGGCTGGTCTTCGCGCTATCGAGCGGACCTTCGGCACCCACGCCATAACTGTCATAGCTCAGGCGTACTCCCCATGCCGGGGTGAGATTGTACTCGCCGCCAATGCCCCAATTGGCATTACAGCGCGTAACATCACCAAAGCTACCAACGGACTTGATTATTGTATGCGTGGCACCGAGTTTGAGAAACGCCGACCACTCGTTATTGAACGGATAGGAACCCACCAGGTTCAGGCCGTAACCCGTGATATCGGAACTGCCGCCGGACTGGAACGTGATAGAACCCAGATCGAGATACTGCACTTCGACACCGAAATGCGGACCAAACTGATAACCAACCATCGCGCTAACGCCGGTCGCCGTCTTGTCTGACAGTGGCAAGGTGTCAGTGCTCGACTGCCCGACATTCAGCGCAACGTACGGACCGCTAGCAGCAGCATACACGACACCCGGGAGTAAAAATAATAACAAAGCGAATACTTGTTGTTTCATTATCCACCTCCGCGTCATCACCCTTATAAAACAACTCTTCTTCTAAAAACGCAGTTCTACCCGAATGATAGTAATTGGTAACGGCTTGCCTATGGGGGCTATTACGTATGTTGTTAAGTGATGTTTCCCGTTAACCTGCCCCAGATGACGAAGAGTCAATCCTTGAAACAGTTAACGCATAAAAAGTTTCATGATTTATATGCGTTTTCTATCAGCTGTGAAGTAGAAATCGGGAATTAGATTTTTTAATTACCACACCATAAAAAATAACTATGTTTCATTTCTGTTGCCGTATTTGGCCGTCTTGATAAAGCAAAAAGGAGAACGTTATGGAAGATGTAGAAAAGCTGTTTGATAAAGCCGTCTCTGAAATCGAACGCATGCTGAACACCAAAACGGTAGTGGGCGAACCCATTAGCATCGAAGGCAATACCTTAATCCCGCTGGTGAGTGTCGGTTTTGGTTTTGGTGTTGGTAGTGGCAAAGGCACCGATCCGAAAAGAGGCGCTGGCACTGGCGGCGGTACCGGTGGCGGTGGCGGTGTCAAACCGGTGGCCCTGGTGATCATCAATGCCGATGGCGTACGTCTTGAACCCATCAAGTCCGGTACCGCCTCCGTGCTGGAAAAAGTCGCCGAGAGTATTGGCAAAACCGCCGCGGCGAAAGGCGCAAAGGCAACAGAGTAATTCGGCACTGACACATGCTCACGGCGGTGTTCGTGGTGGTGGTGTTGCTCGGGTTGCTGGCGATCCCGATTGACCTGGTTTACCAAATGAACTGGCGCGGCAGTTTGCAGGGTGAAATCCAGTTGCACTGGTTGTTCCGCCTGCTCCGGGTGCATATACCGCTAAAATCATCGAAGACAACGCAACCAGCGAAGCGCACGCACACCAAACAACACAGTCGTCACAAGACCCGATCGAAATCCAAAGCAAACCCATTGGTCGCCTGGCGACAACGATCGTTTCGCCAACGCATCATCAAATTCCTGCACGATCTGTGGCAGGCGATCCGCAAACGCGATATGCACCTGCAACTGCTGATTGGCCTGGACGATCCCGCCGACACCGGCCAGTTATGGGCCGTCATGGGACCGCTCTCAGCCGTACTTGCCCAGAGTCAGGCCGTGCGAATCGACATCGAACCGGATTTCAGCGAAAGCCACCTCGAAGTCAACAGCAGCGGCGACATCCGGATCATTCCCCTGCAGTTACTCGCCCTGCTCCTTGCCTTGCTACTGTCACCACCGTTTTGGTACGGCCTGCACCAAATGCGCAAGGCGGCATAAAGCATGGACAAGCTACGCACGGTGGAATTGTATCGTGATGACAAACGTAAGATTGTTGCAATCGAGGCAGTTGAATTTAACCACGCAAAATCTAAAAACAGTTGTCAGCTCTATGGCGTCCTCACGCCGATTGCGATTGTTGTGTGTACGTCGGAGGGTAAAGAAGTGTTCTCTGCGGATGCAGGCACAATCAATTTAGACAGGCTGAAACAAATTCACCTTCACCTGGATGAAATGATTGCGAATGCTTGTATTGGGCTAATGTGAATTTAACTTATAAAACATGACCTTCCATGAAAGATATACATAGTTGAACCTGTGGTGATTCCTATAATTTCGCAATAAGAACCACCACAGTATTTAGCCTCCTCGTTTACCAAAACTCACTCAAATTGCGTAGGTAACTGTTCATGAACCTTGCACGCATCTGATTGGCTGAAATCACTAATCCGCTGCTCGATCTCTTCCGAACTCAGCGCACCAGATGTCACGGCAAGTCGTTCTAAAGCGAGTAAAAATTGCTCGTAATAGTTCCAGGACGAATCATCTATCTCGTGCGTCTTCTCCCACTCACCAATCGAAGCAATAAGTCCCTGCCGAAAATCTTCCCATTCATAATGGCCCTTCTTGGACAAGGCAATGGCAATACCGAATGCCTGCCGTTCCCACCACCGATCGAAATACAGCTTTCCGTTGTTGCGTGGCGGTGAATCCTTAGCGCCCAACATGCTCGTTGCAGCGAAATGTTCGAATCTCAATTGCATTGTCTTCTCTCCTTACGGTGACTCGACCCTGGCGACGCCCATCATCGCTTCAGGCGTAATCAAAGCCGCCAGTTCTGCTTCACTCATACCTTCTGTTCCTGCTGGCTGTTCGGGTAAAACAAACCAGCGTATCTGAGCGCTACTGTCCCACACACGTATTTCAGTGTCATCGTCGAACTCAAGACCGAATTCGCTGAGAACCGCACGTGGCTCCCTGGCTGCACGCGCCCTGAAAGTCGGGTCTTTGTACCAATACGGTGGTAATCCCAATACCGGCCAGGGATAGCATGAACACAATGTACATACGATGAGGTTATGGACACCCGGTTTGTTCTCCACAGCGATCATATGTTCACCTTCAGCGCCAGCCATCCCGCTTGGAAAATCCATTGTCGCAATTGCAGCTGTGGGATCCTCCAACAAGAGTGCCTTAAAAGCCGGGTCGACCCAGGCCTTCGCCACGACCTTGGCCCCATTAAACGGTCCCATTTCAGTTTCAAAGTACTTGAGTACCTGATCGACTGTGTCGCCGGTAATAAGGCCCTTCTCAATCAGTAACGACTCAAGTGCACGAACACGGGCAGCACTTTTCTGTTCACGGTCATCATCGTATGAAAACATCTCAGCCATTGTTTATGTCTCCTGATTTAGTTATGGACCTTTAGAGTTCAGTTAGGTACGTTTCAAAGATATCAGCAAATATGTACGCCTTTCCCTCGGCCATCTCTCCCCAAATATCCACCGGGTCAAAGCGAACACAGTAAACCGGCATAGGTTCACCCAAACCATCAGCCGTCTCGCAAAAATACGTGTATGCGCCATCGTATACGGTGGTAACAACCCCGGGTTTGTCGCGCAAGTAACCAGGCAGGCGGGTGTGATCAGTCGGCGGTAGATCCTTCACCAGCACTTTATCGCCAAGCGCAAACTTCGGCTTTGCATCAATATCGCGCTTGGGCGAATCCCCAACGCGAAGATACTTGATTACTTGCTCATCAATACCGGTTTCTCCACCTGTCGGCAAAGGCAGGTCAGGGGAAGCCAGATATTCTTTCGATTTCGCCTCTAATTCGTCCTCGGTGATATATCCGGCACTGACAAAAAACCCGGAAATTCCCCCTAACCATTTTTCGTAGTACCGATACTTGAAATACTCAAAGGGATGCATCGCTTCCGCGCCCTTCCTTAGATCCGCCCAGGTCCATTCGCTTTTAAACTTGGTGGGGACCGATTCGATGGGAAGATGGTTACTCAGCCCCATCATCGCAACATGTATCCCGAAAATTCTTTGCTCCCAGGGTTCAACAAAGACACGCTTTTCAAAATTGACCGGCCCTAATGCTTCAACCCCACCCAGATTGTGCTGCAATTTCATATGCAATCTCCTTAAAGATAACGCTCGTGTTTAAGTGCATAGTGATTCACTGTATTCGAATAAATATCAAGATTAAGTAGTCACTGGCTTTCGAGTGCTGCAGGTTTCGAGACCAGTACGTTACCAATCACCTCAGAGGCATAACCAAACATTGCACCGAGAATCATCGCGGCGGCAGCAACAAGTGCCGGATTATCCAGGCCAGACGTCGTGATCGGATTTCCCAGTACAGCAGTGGTACCAACCGTGGAAGCAAATCCGAAAACAATGCCGGGCGTAATCGATAGCAGCGGAACCTTTGATGCCTGCACCATGGCTGCGCTACCAACGCCAACGCAGATGGCTACAACGACAGGGTGTTGGCTAAGCACGCCCACACTGATGAGTGTCAGCGATGCGATCGCAATACCGGTCAGATTCGAAGCGACAGAGCGCAAAAAACCGGCCTTGCCACCACCCAGAGCAAAAAAGGATGCCCATGCAATGAACGTGACCCAAACAGGAACCGGGAAAATAGTGGCAGTCAAATAGGTATCAATTCCTCCCAGAACCCCGATACTTAAACTTAATGCTTCTGATTTACCCATCTTTCATCTCCAGTTGTAGGACGCCAATCGCGCCGTGAATGCCAGCCTCCAGATTCACGAAGACCAACTAAACCGAAATATCTTCAAGTGGCAGACCTCACCGTTCTATGCTCAGTCACCCACAGCAATCGGTAATTTCTCCAGGCATGCCTCGAAACCACTCTGTAGCGCCATCGATTCGAGATTGCGGCCAATAAAGACAAGCTCATTCTTACGAATTTCATTCTTCTGCCAGACAGGACCCGGGCGACCATCCAGAGTCATGTGGACGCCCTGGAAGACAAAACGACGGTCCTCTCCTTCGATGTCCACGATACCCTTGAGCCGAAACAAGTCAGGGCCATTCGTCTGCACAAGCTGATTGAGCCAACGATTGAAAGCAAAGCTATTGACTGCACCTACATTGGTAATGGCAAGCGAGCCCACTGCATCATCATGTTCGTGCGCATCCTCTGTCAGGAGTTCGGGGTCGACTTTAAGGGCATTTTTCAGATCAAATGCCTCGACTGATAGAAGCCTGTAAATATCAATATTGGAATTTTTAGTCCGGTAGATTCGTGCAATGGCATTCATTGCACGAATCCGCCGTTCCAGCTTGATGAGTTCCTCCTCGCTGACAAGATCCACTTTGTTGATCAATATCAGGTCGGCAAAGGCAATCTGTTCAATCGCCTCTGAAGACTCCCAGTGCAACGACATGTGCCTGGCATCCACGACAGTCACCAGGGCATCCAGGGTCAAACGCGCATACATGGTTTCGTCAACAAAGAACGATTGCAGAACCGGACCGGGGTCTGCCAAACCCGTTGTTTCGATTATGATGTGATCTAACTGAATATCGCGTTCAAACAGACTCTGAATAATTCGAATGAGATCGCCGCGCACGGTGCAACAAATACAGCCGTTGTTCATCTCCAGTATCTCTTCGTCCGCACCAATAACCAGCTGGTGATCGATACCGATGTCACCAAACTCGTTCACAATGACTGCGACCTTCTTGCCATGTGTTCCAGCAAGTATCCGATTCAACAGGGTGGTCTTCCCGGCACCAAGAAATCCAGTCAGGACGGTTACAGGCACTTTATGCATCGCATTCCTCCTACTATCAGTTCTCATGAAGCAACGTTTGTTTTCAGCTCTAGTCAATCATCACTGCAGTCAGGTTGAGCCGCCGCCGATACCACACCACTGCCAACACCCAGGTAGTCACCATAATGGCGACAGACAGCAAGCCGATTTCGCCAAAAGGTAGATCCTCAATCCAAGACCAGAATGTTCCAGTAAGATTGAGTGTCGGCGCCATAATCTGCAGCCATTCGAGCGTACCGATGCCGAGCGCCAGCACCACACCCAGGCCAGTAATGGCAACGTTGAAAAACAGGCGCCGCCGACTATCAAACGTTGCCCATTCGTAAGCGCGAAGCATCAGGAAACTGTCGACGGTATCCATCAAGGTCATTCCCGCGGTAAATAACAGCGGGAATACCATGACTAGCCAGAAATCAATCGTGGAATTAGTAGCCAGTGCAGCCGTCGCGCCAAGGATCGTGCTCTCCGTCGCCGTCGCAAAACCGAGCCCGAACAGTATTCCGATGGGATACATGTGCCAGCTGCGAGTCACACGTTGAAACAAAAAACTGAAGATCCGCGCGAGAAAACCCCGCTGTGATAGAAGCGATTCTACATGGGCATCATGCTTACTGTGTTCATGTGAATCCCAGCTATGACGCGCACGCCAGAGACGGATCAGACGCAAAAGCACAATGCAATTGGTCAGGCCCAGGAGTGTCAGAAAGCCAGCTGAAATACTGGTACTAATCATCGCACTAACTTGACCGACGCCAGATATATGCGCTTTGGCGTAATCGGCCGCCAGGGCCACGACTGCCGAGAGCACAATAACGATCGTGGAGTGACCCAGGGCAAAATAAAATCCAACTCCAATCGGACGTTGCCCCGACAAACAGAATTTACGGGTCACATTATCGATTGCGGCAATATGGTCAACATCGAAGGCATGGCGCAGGCCTAACGAATATGCCAGCCCAGCCAGACCGAGCAGCGCTGGATTGAGCGCGACCACGGCGGATCCAAGAATCCACGTGATCACATTAAATATCATCAATGCACTGAATAATTTGACAAGACGTTGCCGTGTTGGAGAGTCCTGCTCCGAACCCAATATCCACTTCGATGCCGCGCCTAAGTAACTCATTCAGACCTCGTCGTTATCGAAAATTGGCAACTGGCAATTTCACCGCAACACATGTTGCAAACGAGAGAAACCTTAATTTCAAAACTCATGTTCCGGCACATTCAACATTGTTAACAACAATGTTTGTGTTCTAATGCACCAGGTGAAAGCCACTAACAAGCAGAGGCAAATTCCACGCCAATTTTTTTATACACATGATCATTGACAGTAACGTCAATGTTATCAGCAATATGTAAACACAAATTCATCTTGATCTAGATTGCTGCACCATTACTGATACATCACGTCATGCATCGCGTTAGTGCTTTTAAAAATATTTATGATCGCAAATAGATCATAATCGCGATAAGCAAAGTAACTGCAATGCCGTTACTTGAAAGGAACCAGTCTTAGAACGCATGGGCATAAAGACACAACCACCATGTTCGTCACTAGATCAAAATCACATTAATGGTTTGCGAGTTGTTTCATTTGTAAACCAAAACAGGATTTTTATTTTACAATCGATATCCCGGGTAATATTTTTGGGCCCACTATCAGCTGCTCTTCTCCAGACTCAGGCCATGCGAATCGACATCGAACCGGATTTCACGGAAAGCCATCTCGAATTCAACAGCCGCGGCGACATCCGCATCATTCCCCTGCAACTGCTCGCACTGGTGCTTGCCTTGTTACTGTCACCGTCATTCTGGTACGGCTTGCACCAAATGCGCAAAGCGGCATAAAGCATGGACACGCTGCGCACGGTGGAACTGTATCGCGATGACAAACGTAAGCTCATTGCCATCGAGTCAGTCGAATTTAACCACACAAAATCTAAAAACAGTTGCCAGCTCTATGGCGCACTCGTGCCGGTTGCATTTGTTGTGTGTACGTCGGAAGGTAAAGAGGTGTTGAGGGTGGATACAGATAACGTTCAACCAGACAAATTGAGAAAATTTCAGATTGAGGTGGATGAGTTGATTAGTCGCGCTTGTAGCGATGGGACCAATAAAAATTAACAAAGAAGTTTTTACTCTGATACAAAATATTCGTTTCCCTTATCTCTATCATCAACCTTCGTATATTAGCAAAAACTGTGTTCTGACCCCGGTTTTCATAGTCCGCTTGTGTTGACGATTGATGATGAGATGATTAAACGAAAAGGCGGACAGGCGATTGGCCCATGTTCTTAACTCATCCATGTCGCTGATTTTAGAAAATCCGCTCTTTAATAAATGCAGCTTCTGCGACAACAAATAAAACTGCACCAACAAATAAAAATGCAGAAATACCAGAACCCACGGTGCAATCACATAAAACTCTCGTAGTGGCAGCTGTACATTCAGGAGCGGTAGATTCACGGGACTGATCAACAAGAGTTGTTTGTCCGTGGTGGAGGCAATAATGAGCGCAAAATAGACAAGGAACGTGACAAACGTAAAATGCTGAGTGCGCACTTTATCCGAAGCATCGTTCGCCGCGTCAAGCGTGGCGGTGAGTTCCTTTTCTAAATGTGTGTCCACGAGTCCATTACGTAGATGTTTATTTTATATAGATAATTATAGTAGCAAACCACGCAATCTACGCTAACTAGGCACGAGCTTTATCGGTTAATACTCTCAGAGACGGGGAGAAAATAAAAAGATATGGAACTAGGGGATTGAAATGGTGCCGACACCAGGACTTGAACCCGGAACCTACTGATTACAAATCAGTTGCACTACCAATTGTGCTATGTCGGCATTTATTCGTTTGCCAAACGCCTTGCGAATGGCCCATCAGTAGGGAACCTACTGCCCTGCTTCGAACCGCTTGCGGCGTTTCATGCAGGATTTCCTACGCGTTGCTCCGGTCATTACAAATTCAGTTGTTGCTCTGAATTGTGCTATGTCGGCTTTATTTCGTTTCTTTCATACTGATTCATTACAAATCAGTTGTACTTAGATGCTCTTCGAGCATCGTTAAGTACTTCCTGAACCCTACGGGTTCTGGTCGCACACAGCAATTCTGCTATGTCGGCATTTATTCGTTTGCCAAACGCCTTGCGAATGGCCCATCAGTAGGGAACCTACTGCCCTGCTTTGAACCGCCTGCACTTAGAAACCATTCGGGTTTCTTTAAGTATTCCCTGAACCAGTTCCACTGGTTCTAGTCACGCCGTTTCATGCAGGCACTGCCTCGAAGCGTTTTCGCTTCACGCAGCATTCCTTACGCTACGCTACAGTCATTTCCTACGCTCTGGTCAGGACCCAAGCCGTTGTCCTATTTATATGGATATGTCGGCATGGCGCAGGACGCGCATTTTAGTACATCTCTGAGCCAAGCTGAATAGAGAATCTGCCTCAAAATCAGGTGGTTTCAGATCAGGTCCCATTACAGGGGCGGGTGGTCTGCCCAATCCCGTCGTACTGCTTGTTGATTTTCTCCAGCAACTTGGGGTCCAGGCTCTGTTCCACCGGCCAGTCCAGCCAGTATTCACGCTTCGGCAGGTCCACGTTATGGATCTTCGGCTTGAAGCCCAGACCCTGGATTTCCTCGATCCGGCGTTTGGCGGTGTCGGACTGGGCGAACACGCCGAGGGACACGGCATTATTCATGTCGCCGGTGACCACCAGGAAGTAATCCGTGATGCCTTTTGACTTGAGTGTCGCGATTTCGTCCCGGGCCGCACCACGCGAGGCGGCAGGTGGCAGGAATACCCAGAAACCCTTGCGT
>JBECKZ010000085.1:0-3023 GCA_040235555.1 Thiohalomonadales bacterium
CATCACGGGAGCAGCCACGAGGCTACCCAGGAAAATGCTGATTAAGGTCATGGTTTTCAGATTCATTGTTATCAACTCCTGCATCTTATGAGATAAAAATCTTGCTTGTTATCCTGTTTAACGCAGGTTGTCGCATTAGGTTGACAGACCAATAACGGAAATTTTGCCGGAAGACCAGGATCATCAGGCAAGAAAAAACCCCGCCAGTCCTGGCCAACCGGTACAACCGGAATGGTGCAGACTGAAAAGCGGGGTTGGAATCCGAACTGTTTTTTATGATTCTTTAGTTAGGAACGACGTTGGTTGCCTGCAGGCCTTTGGGACCTTGCTCGACTTCGTAAGAAACGTTTTGACCTTCGTTCAGGGTGCGATAGCCGTCAGCCTTAATTGCACTGAAATGAACGAACACATCGTCACCCCCTTCATTTGGCGCGATGAAGCCGTAACCCTTAGAATTATTGAACCATTTGACTGTGCCTGTGGCCATATTTATATACCTCAACTTGCAATTTCACTTTCAAATCCTGCATGCATCCTCCACTTACTCCATGCAGTTGCCACTTAGTATACCCATCGGATATATGCCTGCATATGGATCAAACAGTCAAAACCGGTAAAACACTTTTTCAGTATATGCTTATGTAATGGAATGCCCGGTAAAAAATACCGGGCTTGTTAAGGCAGAGAGTATTACTGGGCAGCACGTAACGCGGCGATGCGCTCTTCCAGTGGCGGGTGGGACATGAACAGCTTCTTCAGCCCCTGGCCTTTGCCGCCGGCGATACCAAAGGCAGCGAGTTGATCCTGTAGGTGCGGTTGCCCTGCGGTTTGCTGCAGACGCTGCAGGGCCGCGATCATTTTTTGACGACCTGCCAGTCGGGCACCACCTGCGTCGGCACGAAATTCCCGCTGGCGACTGAACCACATTACGATGATGGAGGCCAGGATACCCAGTACCAGTTCGGCCACGATGGTGGTGATCCAAAAGGCTATGCCATAACCACGTTCGTTCTTGAATACCACTTTATCCACGGTATGGCCAATTACACGCGACAGGAAAATCACAAAGGTATTCACCACACCCTGGATCAGGGTCAGGGTCACCATATCGCCATTCGCCACGTGAGAGATCTCATGGCCCAGGACCGCCTCTGCCTCATCCCGGTGCATGGCCTGCAACAATCCGGTACTCACCGCGACCAGGGCATGATTGCGACTCGCCCCGGTGGCAAAGGCATTCACATCCGGCGCGTCGTAGATGGCAACTTCCGGCATCCCGATACCTGCAGCCTGGGACTGGCGGCGAACCGTCTCCACCAACCAGTGTTCGGTGGCATTACTGGGGCTATCAATCACCCGTGCACCAGTCATCCGCTTGGCTGTCCACTTCGATATCATCAGGGAGATGAACGCTCCGCCAAAACCGAAGATTGCGGCAAACACCAACACGCCGTTGTAATTTATTCCCTGCTGCCTCAGGAAAGGCTCGATTCCCAGTAACGGCAGGGTGATGCTAAGAACGAACACAATGGCCAGGTTGGTCATGATGAACAACACGACGCGCTTCATACAATTCCTCTAATTCGGTAAATTCTCTTCCAGAAATCGGGTGTAATTTTCGGCACTCACGATCTGGGTTCCGTCGCAGTTGAACTGGATACGCACTATCGACTGCACGATATTGATCGTGATGTTCCGCAAATAGTACATGGGCATGTCACGCAAGACTTTCAAGGTGGACACAACCGTTTGGATTTCCGCCGGCTCCATCGGTTCCCAGGCCTTGCCGCGTTTCGCCATAAAATTTTTCCAGTAACCCGGTAGCTGCTCGTAGATCGGGTGTTCGCGCAGGCCAAGATAGGTCTCGCGGATCAACTGGATCTTGTCAGGATAGGACACTATCGGGAACTGGCGTTCGATATAGGCCGGGTCGATCATTTTTTCCGCATCATGAATTTCCTGACGCATGGGATCAAACACCGAGTTTGTCCGGATCTCGCCATTGTTAAAACCCACGAACAACTGGTATGGTGAGTGATTCAGCATCAGATCTTCGAGTCGTGGCATTAACGCATCCAGGTGTGTATCGACGCTGGATAAATAACGTTTACGTTCCACGGTGGTTTCGCGCATGGAAGGATCACCCCGGATCCCGATCTGCAGGCTGGAGGCATTGATTCCCGCCGCGCTGACAATACTCTCCTGGAGCACACGTTCTTCCATATCCATTTCTTGTTCTGACATACCGTTTGTACCTGAAAGATAAAATCAAAGTTCAGTTTTAGAGTTGTGGCAGTATTGTAACAGGGACAGTTTGAAATTCTGTGAAAACCGGCAAGGGCCAAAGACTTTTGACGCCTGTTGAAAACGTCGCAAGCGTAGACAAGAACAAGACGCAAAAGGACGAAATACGGCCAAACCCAGGGATGGGCGAGGTAGACCGCATCGGAGGCAAGTGAAGGTAAACGCAGTCGTTTTTAACAGGCGGTTAACGGCTACGCGCTTTACCCCGACCTGGACTTCTGGATTTGCTGGACGGTGGCTTTGGTGTTTTGGGTAAGCCGGTATGCTGGGTCAGGAATGGCCGTGACTTGCGAGACTGACGCCGGCCTTCTCCCCCTTCATCGGTACCCCGAGGTTGCCAGGCAGGCACCAGATGACGTTTACCGTTGCCGATTAAATCCGCCCGCCCCATTTGTTGCAGGGCTTTGCGTAATGTGGGCCAGTTCTCCGGATCGTGATAACGCAGGAAGGCCTTATGCAAGCGACGCTGGCGCAGGCCTCTGGCAACACTGACGCTTTCGCTTTTGCGACTAACCCTGTGCAAGGGATTTTTACCACTATGGTACATAGCGGTGGCCAGCGCCATCGGAGATGGTAAAAACGTCTGCACCTGATCGGCACGAAAGCCATTGCGTTTTAACCACAATGCCAGGTTCAGCATGTCTTCATCACGGGTACCCGGATGCGCACCGATGAAATACGGGATCAGGTATTGTTCCTTGCCCGCCTCCTTCGAATAC
>JBECKZ010000102.1:0-27124 GCA_040235555.1 Thiohalomonadales bacterium
GGGCTGCCGTGCGCCTCAAAATTTGCGGCTCGCCATACGCGGCACCCCTTCGCGGCTACGTAGCTCAGCTGGTTAGAGCGCGGCACTCATAATGCTGAGGTCGGTGGTTCAAGTCCACCCGTAGCCACCATCTAAACATCCCATAACGTCCAAGCAAGTCCACAAACCCAACAAATACGCCGTTTTCCCCGGTATTTACAGTCCCAATTGGCCCACGGGCGTCCGTTGACATCCTGTTAATGTGGGGGCGCGATAGCGGGGCACAAATTGCTCTGACAGACACTCAACCACGCATCGCTAATGGCCATGAGAAAATGTACAAGATTTTCTCAAAGGGATTAAACACACCAGCCCAAATACTAATAGCATAACCGCGGGTGGTTCAGGAACGATAGAGACAGTTACTGAGTTACGAACCAGAAAGCTACCAAAATAGTAACTTGAAACGTTATCGAAATACTCGTCGGAGGTGCGCTCAACATCGATACTGTCACTATATGTGTCATCGTCAAGCAGAACACCGGCATAATGGTACGGGCCTGAAGCAGAAGGGTCTACATCGGCCAAAAGGCCGCGTGTCTCGACTTGATCGCCATTCGGACAACTTGTCGGATTGAGTTCACAGTAAGATTGGCCATATTCGTGTTGATAGAACGCGTCCAGAGTGTCACCCATTAAGCCGATTAATTCGCGTATTGTCGTATTGCTTTCGCTATAGGTATAGCCTTGACCTGTACCATTGATACCACTAGCAATACCAGTGGTATCATCCACGAACGTACCAAACTGTGCCGCATTGGCATAACTCCAGCCCTCGAACGCGCCACCGCTGCCTAACTGGGCAATTACATCATCGTAAGACAGATTGGCGGTAGCGGTTACATCCAACCAATCCAGTCCGGTAGTAGTGTCCGTTAAATATGTCCCATGATCCTGCACCCCAATGAGGGTGGCGTGAGCACTGAAGGTAAAGCTGATTGCGAATGCCATCGTGGCAGCCAGTTTTAGGACTCGTATATTCATTTCAACCTCCTGGAATAATAAAACTCTATTCAGACTCCTTGTCCTGGGAAACGCTTAAGCTGACATTCATTCTTGGTTAACTAATTTACTTTAGTACATATTACATAAAACTTACTAGAGTTTGAGATACTAAATGACGTTACTAAGAATCTGTAAATAATGTCGACATCCTGAATGACATAATAAATTTGCCATATCGATTTACGCTTAAAAATCGAGAATAATAAATGTGGAATTTTTCTGTGTCAGAAAAAATGACACTATATTGCCAAAATGTCGATTTCGATGTAACGATAGCTAATGACACACAAAGCACTCACGGCAAGCAACTGTCCGTTATGCAGTCAAACTCGATACGCACTAAATTTAGAGATGCGCAGGCATGGTTAGCCATATTTTCGATGGCCTTTGTTTTGTTGGTCAGACAGATAATTCTAATTTGCTTAATTTCAAATGTTGTATAGAGGACTATACTTATATTTTATAGTCTATAGATAGTTATTGCATAAAGACCACATGTTACATCTTGCTATCGATGGTGGAACGCATAATTCTAGAAATGCGCCAGCAGCTGTAGAGAGGCGAGCAAGGATAAAAATAACGTGCAAGGAGGTTCGTCGTGAGACAATTTCCGTTGAGCAAGTACCTCGCCACCCTGGGACTTCTTTTGTCCAGCACTGTTTGTTTCGCAGCAGGAAATCCTCAGGAAAGCAGTACGTGGTTAACCACAGGTAAAATCATTTTGTTACTCCTGCCGGTAATTGCTATTTTTGCCGGCGCCTATTTTTACCTTCGTCACCTGCATAATATTTTTTACCAGTTTTGCAGCCAGCGTTTCCAGCTGGATACATTTGCTAAAAGTCCACTAGGTCTGCCTGAGGGCACAATCGGTTCTATCTTGCGCCTGGTTGCGGGTGTGTTGCTGATTTATTTTGGCGTCATTGTGATTGTGAATATCAATGTATCCGGATTGCCTTCTTTGGCGCCATTTTTAACCATCACTGGCCAGGATGGACAGACAATAAAACCAGATCCTGAGGCGATAAAAAACTTTATCAGGGGAGTAAGTACAATCTTCTTCCTGCTGCTGGTGATCATCGGCGCCATTTTCTATATGCAAAGTCTGCAGAAGCGCTTTTTCAATGGTTGTGTTCAGAATAACCAGATCCAGAAATTCTTTGAAGCACCGGCCGGGCTTCCTGAAGGGACGATTCGTGCCGTACTCGCACTGATGATCGTCGCCGTTTCACTGTTCTTCATTGTCTTTCAGTTCTATTTTTCCAATGATCCGGAAAAAATTCCACAGGGTTTGATGACTCTGCTGACAGCGGTTGTCGCCTTTTATTTTGCCAATCGTGCCAGTTCGCAGGCAACAGCGGGTTCGGTGGCCAAGGAAACCCAGGGTTTAGTCGCGCAACGCGATGCAGCGGTCAAAGACCAGCAGAAGACAAAAGCTGACAGTATCATTAGCAAAGTGAGCAAAGCGTTACAGGTAACAAACGCGGCCAGCGCGTTTTTGCCTGAGAAAATGCGCAAGGACTACGAGGCGCTGGCTTCCAAGTTGCAGACTGGTCTCTCTACCGCCGAAACGCTGCTTAAGGGTGATAATCCTGCGGAGGCAGCCAACCTGGTGAGTGGCGCACTGGGCGAATTCGGTCGTAATAATCCGGCATTTCAGGCCGTCGCCAAGGCACTACCGGAATTTTCAAGAGTATTGGGTGCGAGTGTGCCAGCGCTCGGGCTTATCTCTGCGATTGTCGGTGTTGGCGTGAAAATTGGCACGGCCCGCTATCAGAAATGGAAGATGCGTGTACTCCAGGCTCCCATCACGGCCGCAAACCTGGAAATCCAGCCAATTGATGGCCTTATGGCAGATCGCCTGTTTCGTGCTAATCCGGTACTGCAACGCGCGTTTGCAACCGAACTTGCTGCTGGTGACAACGCGAAACTTGCAGATATTGCCAAAGACCTTGTCGGCGTAAAAACCGCTGAACTGTGGGAAAAATATCGTCTTGATGAGCAAAAGCAGCGTTTCGATTCCCAGGATGAGTTCGAGAAAACAGTGCAGGCGTTTCGTCGCCTGCTTAGTGACAATGAATTACGACTTTATGTTGAACCTGCTTGGTTGGGACAGATTAATAATTATGACGCGCTTGTCGGTGCAGTTGACAAATTGCACGAAGATGAAGCGGCGCATGCTCGGCTCGACGAATTGGTTGTCGTTACCGATGGTCTGATGAGCGGTGGACAACCCATGCTGCAAATCATGGAAAAAATCGAGGAGGAGATGAAACGTGATGGCAGTGCTGCACAATAACCAGACTTTTGTACGCATGGTACACATGCTTGCAGTATGTACACTAATCTTTACCTTCGCAGGTTGTTCTCAGTTAAAGGATATCGATAAGGCTAATGAGCTACAAAATTCCGACAAATTTGCAGAACTCGCAGACCTGAAGATTAACTGTTCAGCAAAGGACGATGGTTGTAATAAGCTGCACCTGCTTAAGGGTGACGCATGTTTTCACCTGTCAAAGCAGGCGAATGATCACAATACAAAGAAGAATCGGCTGGATTGTGCAGCCAACGAACTCTCTGAAGGCATTGATATGACCAAGGACTGGAATGTGGCACAATTCTACCGGGCTCAGCTCAATACAAATGCCTGCGAAGCGGCACGACTACGCGCAGACTTCGGAGACTGTTCGCATTTTGAAGCCATGCTCGCTAAACGTGCGAAACAATTTATTGGCTTTGCGTCTGAGAATCCGGGGGCCATCTATTTCAATGCCCGTGCCAAGTTCTATACACTGACCCAGGCAACCAAACCCTGCAATGACTTGCGCGCACTCGAAACTCGTCTTGCTAGTGCGATGCAACGATTCAGCTCCAATCCGCATTACGCAAAGGCTTACCAGGATCTCAGGGCAACCGTTGGCGTTGAAACACAGCAACGCTGCACAAACTAGAATCGGAGTTTGAAATATGGTCTTTACAAGACTCTTGCAGTATCGCTTCCCGCTCATTCGTGGTGAAGATGTGATCGCCGTGCAAGATCAACTCCGTTCGCTGGGATATGCCACGGGTACATCAGACGGGATTTACGGGCCACGTACCGAAAAATCGATTCGCACGTTTCAGGAAGCACAGCAGTTACGGCCGGACGGGATGGTTGGGCCGCTGACCTGGAACAAGTTATTCAATATCCAATCTGACTCGAATTACCAGGAGCGTCTTACCAATCTCCTGCCAGAACTGACTCAGTCGCACAGCTTTCGCGACAGCATTAGTTGGGCACTGACACCAAAGGGGATATCGATCAATGACGCAGCGCCGGAACGCACGAAAGGCAATCCTGATACGGTAACACGAATCTGGAGCGATTTTCGTGTACCAATCGTTCAGTGGAGCGAGACGCTCGGTGTCCCCGTCGAACTCATCATCGCGACAATTGGCACAGAGAGTAGCGGCAATCCGAATGTCCACACCCGTGAAGAACCGGGTTATGTCTCCGACGAGGCTACACCACACCGCGTATCTCCCGGCATTATGCAAACGCTGATTTCAACTGCACGCGCCGTTGTCGGCGATCAAGGTGTAGACCGTGCATGGCTACAACAGCCGGCCAATTCGATTCAGGCAGGCACTTCGTATATTGCCAGTCAATGGAAGATTACCCACTTCGATCCGCCCAAAGTCGCCTGCGCCTATAACGCAGGGGGATTGCACTATAACCAATCAAACGATAACCGCTGGAAACTGCGCCAGTACCCGATAGGCAGTAGCGAGCATGCAGACCGTTTTGTTAAATGGTTCAATGATAGCTTCGCGGTGCTTGGCAAGGAGTCCGAGTTACCGGAGATGTCCTTCGTCAAAGCGCTTGGCTAGGATTGCAGTTCGAATTCCTGGTCGGCCAGCCTTTCCAGAAACACTGCGTGTAACCCGCTTTTCTTATCTCCCTATCATGTTGTTGCGACATAGCCAAGACCCTCGGTAGTACCAGTGCTAACTTGGTCGGTGATAGCGAAAACTTATGGCGAATTGGCTGATGAACTGCGGTAATTTGGACGTTTGAAAGAGGTGCTGAATGGAGAATATCTTTAAAAAATGTAATGAAAGTATCCAAATTAACGTCCTTAACCCCCTAAACAAGGTGTACTCCAAATATAGATGTTTTGTATATTTAAATTACTAAAATACTTCTGCTGGCTTGGTTTGGTATCGTGTACTATCAGGCAAACGGGGTGTTGCAAGATATAGTGGTAGGTTTTTAAAAGCAATCTAGACGATTGGTGCCCCCGGACTAGATGGAAATAAATATATTAAGGAGAATATTGATATGGAATTTTATATCGTCCAGCGGGGGGATACCTTAAGCAGCATTGCCAAAAAAACACTTGGGCGAGCAGAACGTTGGGTTGATATTGCACGGCTTAATAAACAACAGAATCCCAGTAAAATATTTGTTGGCGAGACGTTGCGATTGCCAGATCGTACTCAAGATGCAAACTCGATCAATACACAGAATGTAACTTACATTCGTAAAAATAATCAATTTCCTGCGAGTGTAGCACTCGCGCGCGGATACATGTTTGTTATTTTTGAGCAACTACCAAACATAGGGGCGACTAAAATTATTCGAAAAGTAGCCGCCATACCGAAAAATTACTCACTTAACGCAGCCAATCTTAAAGGCACGCTGAGCCCTGCGGAACATGTGTTAAATATAGCGCCACGAGAAAGCCAGTTTCTATCCGCCAGCTCTAAACCTTTTGCGGCACCCTCAATTAATGGCCAGCCATTGATACTTGATGTTGCTAAAATCAAACAAGCAGGCGGGCAAATTTATACATTGGAATCTGTAGTACAAGATTTAAAGAGATTTGTGGGTGAGAATCCAAGCACACGTAATCAGGTTGATAAATTGATTTATGCTATTACCCGTATCGAAGGCGAGGTGCTCATTAACGGTGGTACGCCACCTGATGCTGCAAAAATGCCGAGCGCTGTACACAATGCGTATATTAAGTCCGCTGAGTATTATTGGAGGGAATATACCAGTGGTCGCATTTCAAAACAGAATTTAGTCGATGAATTAGCAAATCTTGAAAATGCGTATTCAAAGGCGCGGATTGTCGGTAGTGTGGGACGCGTGTTATTTGTGATTGGTGTTGTTCTTACTGTCGTAGATTTAACTAAAGCAACAAACCGCTCTATCACTCAACACTCATTTAAACCTATTGGCGCAGAAGTTGTACGGCAGACTGGAGGTTGGGGTGGGGCCTTAGCTGGTGCCAGAATAGGCTTTGCGACAGGTGCAATGTTTGGTATAGAAACAGGCCCTGGTGCAATCGTTAGTGGTGCTGTTGGGGCCATTATCTTTGGCGCCATTGGGTATTTCAGTGCGGATTGGGCCGCAGACCATATATCACCTAACTAGGTATGCTAAATGACAAATTTGGATGTTAAACCGCCTTGGGTTGAATACCCTGGCAATGATCCATGGTGGGGCGGATGGAGACAAGGCGCAAGTGAAGTTTGGCTGTTAAACGAGTGGCTTCCCTTCTGGAAAACGCTGTCTGTGGAAGCTAAAGATACCTATTTGCAAAAATGGCCGCCACCAAATGATGACTGGCATATCTATCTATACAAATATTGGACATAATTGAATAATCAGGAATGCATTGCACATAAATTTATACTTTCTCATTGCGATAGGTGCTCTGGCCGGATTTGTGTGCGGCCGCTTAGCATGTTTATCTTTAGCACCGTTATTTCGCTGGAGAGATACACCCTCCGTAAATGCCAATTGAACTTGTTGATCCTTTTTTCCACCCTCAGCCTGTATATCCCTCCGTCGATCTCTTGCTTACGCTCAGTGGTTTTATTCCCTTGGACAATGTCCCTGAATTCGTTGTGACTTCTTTGTCGGTGGTATGCTCTGGGTGGTCTATGACAGACTTTTCAACGACACCTGTATGATCGATTCGATCGATTCCAATGATTAAATAAAAACGCATTTCAGACTCACTGCGCAGACCACTAGCGTTAGCGGATTCGAACAACCAAGCGCGATACACCCGCTATTAACACTTACAAATATTAATTATCTTCCTGGGTATTTGTGACCTAATTCACTTTTATCAAACTCCTTTGTATGAAGTCGATATCAACTACCTCTCTGGGGGTTGGTGTGATCACAAAATAGGTTTATAAACCGATTTGGCAGAAATGGCCCCCCCGTTGATTTTACGTAAGCCATGCCAGTAATTTATTTGTTCCTTAATATATAAGAGGTATTTCAGGGAAATAACAAAGTTGCTTAACAAACCAATGCGGTTTTATTAATAAACAACAAAAAGGAGAACCAGCATGAAGTATTCGATGAGATTTTTTCTCGGCGTTCTATTGTCCAGTCTAATTACAGTTGTATCTGCGCATGAATACCTGGATTACTCGAATAATCCTTATTCGCCTACTCGTAACCATCGGTACCGGAAGGGTGTCATACCTGATAAGGGAACCTGGGGCAAGATGCGAGATTATCAAAAGAAGTACAGTACAACCACGGCAGGTTCAAAGACCCTCGTCTATGGCGGTGGTATCGATGGTATTGGTGTTACAAGCGGCACCCCAAAGGTGTATTTGATTTTCTGGGGTAGCCAGTGGGGGACATCTTCCACCGACGCCAACGGGAATTTGACCTTTAGTAATGATACCGCGGGCGCTGCCCCGGTATTACAAAATCTCTTCAAGGGGTTGGGTACCGCAAGTGAAGGCTGGTCAGGTACGATGACGCAGTATTGCGATGGATCCCTGGTTAGCAAGGGTGCATCAAGTTGTCCGACTGATGCACCCCATGTTGGTTATCCGTCCGGTGGTGCGTTGGCCGGTGTCTGGTATGACAATTCCGCAAGTGAACCCACCTATGCGACACCTGCACAGCTGGCACAGGAGGCCATTAACGCGGCCGCGCATTTTGGTAACACGACGGCTTCATCGAATCGTTACGTGCAATATTTGATCGTATCGTCTTCGGGTATGCACCCGGACGGCTTCAATACTTCGTCGGGTCAGTTTTGTGCATGGCATGACTATACGGGCGATTCAAGCCTCCAAGGTCCCACTTCACCCTATGGCGATCTCGCTTTCAGCAACATACCTTATATGTATGATGCAGGACAGAGTTGTGGTGCCAATGCAGTCAATAGCGGTAGTGCCGGCAGTCTCGATGGCATGACCATGGGGGCAGGGCACGAATATGCAGAGACCATCACCGACCAGAATCCGCCTGGTGGCTGGATTAGTAGCAGTGGTTCTCAGGAGAATGGCGATGAATGCGCCTGGATTACTTCAGGACAGGGTGCCATGGCCAATGTCAGTTTCGGTACCGGCACCTTCGCCATGCAGAGTACCTGGTCGAACGATACGAATGAGTGCGATATGACACATGCCATTGTCGGGACCGGCGTGAATGCGACACCTGTCGCCAGTAATGGATCGGTGACAACCAGCGCAGACACACCTGTCGATGGCACGCTCTCGGCTGCAGACTCTGATGGCGATACCCTGGTATTTGAAATTGTCTCTGCGCCGTCTCATGGTACGGCGGTGATTACGAATCAAAATACAGGTGCGTTTAGCTATACACCAGCAGGCGGGTACACGGGTAGTGACAGTTTCACCTTCAAGGCTACCGATGGATCTGGTAATGCATCAAATGTGGCGACAGAGAGTGTCTCGATCAACGCGATTACCAACAGTGCGCCGGTCGCAAGCAATGGTGCAGTAGGTACCAATGCAGGTACGGCAGTGAACGGTAAGCTGGCAGCAACCGATGCAGATGGTGATACGTTGACATTTAGTATCGTGGTAGCGCCGGCTCACGGTAGCGTCACGTTAACGAATGCCTCCACCGGCGCCTTCATCTACACACCGGCGAGTGGTTTCTCCGGCAGTGATAGTTTCACCTTCAAGGCCACCGATAGCGCGGGCAATGCGTCGAACACTGCTACGGAAAGTGTCACAGTGAATGCCGTCACTACGGCCTGCCAGCCAGGATATACCCAGTATACCGGGACGATCTCTCAGGGCCAGGCCTTGAATGTACCGCATTACTACTACGCGCTGTCAGGGATAGAAGCGGCAACACTCACCGGTCCTGCAGGAACTAATTTTGATCTCTATCTCTACTGGTGGTCCGGATGGGGCTGGATAAATGTTGCCTATTCCGCGGGACCGACCTCCGTAGAGGCGATCAATGCCGGCTATAGTCCTACCGGCTATTTTGCCTGGCTGATCTATGCCAGGTCCGGTAGCGGTCCCTTCACGATATGTGTCAATCATCCATAACGAAACGAATGAAGGACTAACGCAAGTTCGAATTGTTCTTGCCTCTCATGCCCGCGGGTAACCCTGCGGGCATTTTTTTGCTGTAAGAGATTAACTATGGATTTTTGGGCTCAGAGTAAATATAGAATCTGTTATTAAAGAGGTTGGAGCGATTTACATTAAATCATTCCAACCTCTTTAATCAGTACTATTCCTATTTAGACGAAACAGTAGGTTTAAACCAAACTTGATTACCGATTTATTACTGCCAACGCCAGACAACGTAACTTCCTGCTGCTGCAGGTATTCTTAATACATGCCACAGAAGTTGGTGATGCCGGTCGCGGAGAGTTCGATGATGCGCGTGGTCAGCGCGGAGACAAACTCGCAGTCGTAACTGACGAACAGCAGGGTGCCAGGGTAGTTCTCCAACGCCAGGTTCAGGGCCTCGATGGATTCCATGTCGAGGTGGTTGCTGGGTTCGTCCAGCACCAGGTTGTTCGGCTTTTGCAGCATGAGTCTGCCGAAGATATGCATGCTTGCCTGATTTTTATCAGATTCAATAATTTTTTCGCCGTACCAAAATCATTCTGAACATGAAATTCATTAGGATTAGTATCCCACCGCCGACGAAGAAATATTGAGCGACTTGAATTGATTTCTGATTACTAATCTGATTAGCTAGTTTGAATTGGTGATAGCTTATCAAGATTGTTTCGTCATTTTTAATCTGCCATATCGCACCAGATTTTGACGTCCATATGCTAATTTGATCACCAATTTTGAGGTCACGTATGTTCCCTGGTAAGTGACAAGGCTGAGTTGTAAGGAAACAAATATTGTCAATCCTGTGGTATTTACTACCAATTTTTATCCAGCCACGTACAGGTACGCGATTTTTGTTTAGGCCGCTGATATATGGCTTTTCTGATAATTTTCCGCTGATAACCTTAAGATCCTGGAATGCAGGAGTGAAATCCAACTTATTCGTCAGAATGATAAACAATATACCTAGTAGTATTAATCCGCTAGCCAAATAGGCGAGTATGTTTTGTGAACACCACCGGTCAATCTTGCTGAATTGTTTAATGAACCCCATGACTATCCATTAGCTGAGATATTAATATTATAATTAGAGAGCGAGTTACTCTTAATTTATTTTCTGGTCCTATTTTATTCTATCCTATAATGAATTTGGGAATTTCAAAATCCCAATAACCGGCTCAGAGAAAAATCATTGCTAATGTTTTTATGGTAACTTATATGGTTAGAGTAAAAAACTCAATCTGAATTGAGAATTAAACAGTAGTTTAAACCTAACCTGTTTTACTATTTATTTCCACCAACGGCAGACAACGTAACTTCCTGCTGCCGCAGGTATTCTTCATAAGTGCCGCTGAAGTTGGTGATGCCTGACGCGGAGAGTTCGATAATGCGCGTAGCCAGTGAGGACACAACCTCGCGGTCGTGACTGACAAACAGCATGCGCCCCAGGACCGCGCGCACCGCCTCTTTGTCATCGCTGGGTTGCTTCCATTGGCTCATCCACTCGAACAGGTTCATGTCCTGGCTGAAGTCTGCCTTCGGCCATGCCATCCTCTTCGCTCATTTCCGCCTGGGCATAGATGCGGTCGCGTTCCTGCTTCACCCGCCACAGGCGGGCATGGCCCATGATGACGGTATCGAGCACCGTTTCGTTCTCGAAGGCAAACTGGTCCTGGCGCAGTTTGCCGACGCGTTCATTCTCATCGACCGCGACGTTGCCGGAGGTGGGTTCCAGGTCTCCGCCCGGGATCTTCATGAAGGTGGATTTACCACAGCCGTTAGCGCCAATCAGGCCATAGCGGTTGCCGTTGCCGAACTTGACGGAGATGTTTTCAAACAAGGGTTTGGCCCCGAATTGCATCGTGATGTTGGCTGTCGTAATCATGGGAGATGTCCGGAAATCGTTGTACAGGAATAGAAGGCGCGCTTTATGCCATGTATTGATTGTCCAGACTGACGTGATTCCGGAATTTGAGATACGCCGGTGACAGTTTAAACGGGTCGGCATTGATCCAGGGGTCGTGGATGTTGCACATCGTTAGGGCGTTGGGCAGGCTCTTGTGGTCCTTGCTTTTGAAGCGTGTTTCAGGATTTTTGTCCCTGGTCGGGTTGTAGTGATGCCTGTTTGATGTCACTACCCGTTGACATATGGACCGAACGGTCCTATATTTCAGTGGTGAATGCGGGCAGACCCAGAGAATTTGATACCGAACAGGCGCTGGATGCGGCCATGCACCTGTTCTGGCGACAGGGCTACGAGGCTACGTCGATGCAGGATCTGCTGGATAATATGCAGCTTTCCAAAAGCAGTTTGTATCAGACATTTGGCAGCAAGCATGACTTATTTCAGCAGTGTCTTGACCGTTATCGGCAGATGATGACAAGTGGCTTGCAACAGGCGCTGGATAATGCGCCGAGTGGTAAACAATTTATTGAGGACTTTTTTACTGATTGGGTCGTGGATACCTGTAATGCCGATATGCGCATCGGCTGCCTGATCATGAATAGCGCGACGGAACTGGCCCCGCATGACGAGGAAGTTGGCAAATTGATTAAACAAGGTACTGACCGGTTTGCCAAGGTATTTCAGCAGGCCATCGAACGGGCGCAACGCGAAGGTGATATTGCAAACGATAAAGATCCGGTCACCCTGAGTTATTTTCTGGTTAGCAACCTGAGTGGCCTCAATGCCATGGCCAAGGCCGGTGCAAACCGTAAGGTACTTAAGGGCATCGCGCAAGAAATTATACAGTCATTGGGCTGATTTTTTTTGTCCTAATATGGACCGAATGGTCCATATTAATTTTAAACCTGAAGAAAAAAGGAGATAAGCATGAGCTTTAAAATACACAGTAAGGACACCGCACCTGCCGCTTCGATTCCAGTTATGCAAGGGATGGAACAGCATATTGGCTTCATTCCCAATTTGCTTGGGGTGATGGCTGAATCGCCCATGGCGATTACCTCGGTTGCGGCGGTGAACCAGGCGATTGAACACTCGACACTCTCCCCGGTTGAACAGCGCGTAGTAACGATAACCACGAGTGCAGAAAACAAGTGTGGCTATTGTGTACCGGCCCAATCCGCCATGGCAAAGATGGCGGAGATGCCAGACGACATTCTCGAGCAGATCCGCTCGCGTAAACCGCTTTCTGATGACAGGCTTGAAGCCCTGCATACCTTTACCCTGAAGGTGATACAGAATGATGGCTGGGTGCCGGAAAACGAGGTCAACACATTTCTGGAAGCCGGTTATGCGCGAAGCCATGTGCTAGAGGTGATTACACTGATTTCACTGATGATGTTAACAAACTATGTCAGCCACATTTCCTCGGTACCGTTGGACGAGGTTTTTTTAGCGCAAAAATGGAACGGTGAACAACGCCTGTCCGCTTAAGGCGGCACTTTGCTAAAGGGCCGATTTATATCGGCCCTTTAGATGCCAGAGATATTTGAGCGCAGAGTAAACAAATGAAGTTTTAGTCTAATGAACGACATTATCCAGAAACTCGCAAGCTAACGGTGAGCCGTTCATACCTCTGTTGCGTTGATCCATACGTCGTGGATGTTGCACATCGTGATGACGTAGAGCAGGCCCTTGTGGTCCTTGATATTGAAGCTTGTTTCAGGCGTTTTGTCCTTGGTCGGGTTGTAGCGGTGCTCGGTAATGAAGTTGAAGTTGGCATCCAGCAGTTGGTGTTTGACGATATAGTGGTTATAGCCAGGCATGGGATGGTGGCTGACGACATGGAGTTCATGCCCGTGTTTTGCAGCCTCGGCCAGATGAAGGCCTGCGATCTTTTTATTCCAGCGGCCAAAGGCGACATCTGTTTCATACACGCCTCCAGCCAGTTTGGTCTTGAGTGCAGGCTCAACCATACCGGCCATCAGTATCCGGGGAACGAATAAGGCACCCGTCGCACCGGCGATACTGATCCGAATAAATTCTCGCTTATCCATAGATCTGTTCTCCTGTGTAGTCGATTGAAGCCACATTAATATTAATGTGGATGCGGGGCAGTCAGATGATTAGGGGAGAGGCAAATGCAACTAAGCGTTAATTAACGCTTTTTTGTCGATCTCAAAACGATCTGGACAATGCAGGGGGGGGATTGCCAGCTCAAGAGGGGATTGGCTGCGCCGTCTGCACAATCTGCCACAACGTACAAAATGGGACATATTTCGGATAGTTTGGTTTCAGGGTGAAAGTGGCTGTGGTTTGTGCTTATGCGGCCCAGTGCGTGGGCCGGGTACTGGTATACGGTAGTGGTGGGACTCGCGCAGGTTCCTTTGGTGCGAGCAATCAAAAGCTTAGTGGCATTACCTCCAAAAATCGCTCCGCCTGCCATCCCAAACGCCTATACTGCTACCGGTTATCGCTATAAATTCAAGCAGTTATAAAATCACAGACAAATCAGGGGTGTCATGGTCTGGAAACTGCATCTTATATAAAGGCTACTTGGCAGACGCTTAAAATTTGGTTAATATTATTTAATATTGAGAATCATTATCATTTTGTAATGGAGCCGTTGTGAAACACAAACTAATGCTTTCCTCTTTGATGCCCGGTGAACGCGTTGTCATCGACGATATTCAGGCCGAAGAGGGAGTACGCAAGCGTTTACACGCGATGGGTTTACTGCGCGGACGTGAGGTGAAGTTGATTCGTCGTGCCAGATTTGGTGGTCCGCTCCAGATCCTCGTCGGTAGTGTAAACCTGATAATGAGGCGTCGCGAAGCAGCACACGTGCAAGTCACACGTCTGGTATGAAAAGCGTTGCCCTCGTCGGCATGCCTAACACAGGCAAGTCGACCTTCTTCAATCGTTTGACGGGTGCCGCTACCCGCACAGGTAATTGGCCTGGTGTGACGGTTGATCTCAAATCCGCCAAAATCCTACTGAATGCCGACATGGTCGAGGTCATCGACCTCCCCGGTATTTACGACCTCCAGGGCTATTCCGATGACGAACGTGTCGTGCGGGATTTCCTGACGCACAACTCCGTCGATCTGGTTTGCCTGATTTTGAATGCCACCCAACTCGATCACCAGTTGGGGCTGGCCATGCAGTTTTCCCGACTTGATGTCGATACGCTGATCCTGTTGAACATGGCCGACGAGGCCAAACAACTTGGCGTCCAAATTGATACCGAGTTGCTATCCAAGACTTTGGGCCGGGAAGTGCGATTGTTAAGTGCACGTCGCGGCGATGGATTCCCGCAAACCAAAGACGCCATTGCCAACCACTTGCGCAACTCCACCGCAGTGCAACTCGGCGCGGCCGTTTCCGAATTCGGTATCATCGACGCCCTGAGTGGTGAGGTGGAAGCCTTATACAAACGCAGCGTGCAGGCACCGAGTATCCTGACGCCGCGGTTAACCGAACGCATCGACCATGTGCTCCTGCATCCGTGGTTGGGTCTGCCCTTATTCTTTTTATTTATGTTTCTCATCTTCCAGGCGATCTATACCCTGGGCGCGCCGTTACAAGACGGTGTTGCGTGGATACTCGATGGTTTCAAACAGCTTGCCCTGGAACCACTGGCGCCACATGTGCCGCAGGTGGTATATGGTCTCCTGGTGAATGGCGTCTATGACGGTGTTGGGACCGTGGCCTCGTTTGTCCCGGTCATCATCCTGTTCTTCTTTATGATGTCGCTCATCGAGGATAGCGGTTATTTGTCGCGCGCCGCCTTTCTCATGGATAACTTGATGTCACGACTGGGGCTCGACGGACGTGGCTTTGTCATGTTGCTGATGGGTTTCGGGTGTAATGTCCCGGCGTTGATGGGCACCCGCGTGATGCGCAGCCGTGCCTTGCGCCTATTGACCATGTTAGTCATACCGTTCTCGTTATGCTCTGCACGCTTGCAGGTTTTTGTGTTCATGACGACGGCCTTGTTTACGCCACGCCAGGCACCGCTGGTCCTGTTTAGTCTGTATATGATTAGTTTTTTGGCGGTGTTCCTAAGCGCACTCCTGATCAAACGCCGTTTGCCCAGCAATGAGCCGTTCGTGCTGGAGCTGCCCCCGTATCGTTTGCCACAGTTGCGTCAGGTGTACTTTCGCGGCTGGCATGAGGTACGCCATTTCCTGCACCGTGCCAGCAAGTTCATCATCGCCGGTGTTGTCCTGGTCTGGTTGCTGACCCATTACCCTGTGGCCAATCCACCCGGCGGTCCGGAGAGTTTTGCCGGCATGCTGGGCCAGGTGCTCCAGCCGGTACTGAGTCCAATCGGCATCACTGCCCAGATGGCTGTGGTCCTGGTATTTGGTTTTGTTGCCAAGGAAATCGTGCTCGGATCCTTGGCGGCAATGACCGGTCTGCAAGGCGCCGCGCTCTCGGGTTATCTTGCGGGCCACCTCACCTGGGTCCAGGGCTATAGTCTGATGCTGTTTATTCTATTATATACGCCGTGTCTGTCGACGGTCGCGACCATGCGCTCTGAATCCCGCAGCCTGCGGTATACGGCATTCAGTGTTGTTTGGGCATTGGGTATTGCCTGGCTGTTCAGTTACGCCTTTTATCAGATAGCCCAACAAATCTGAAAATCATCTGTACCTGGTTTTTGCACGGCGTCCTGCCGGGTGAACAGGCTGAAATTAAAATATTTAAGGCCAGAGTAAAAACTTTATTCTATCCTTATTAGAAAATATTGTGCTCTGATAAGAAATAAATAAAAGCAACATCAATTATTAACAATAAAGGGACTATACCATGACACAGGACGCCGAATCTCAGGGTAAAAATCTGGTTGTTTGTTGTGATGGCACCAATAATGAATTTGGTGAGAATAATACGAATGTTGTTCGTTTGCTTTCTCTGGCGCTCAAACAGAATGAGAAACAGATTGTGTTCTACGAACCGGGTCTCGGGACCTTTCCTGCCTCGGGAGCTTGGACGCCGCTGGCAAGATTGATAACAAAACTGATGGGCTCCGCCTTTGGTTATGGGTTGTCACATAATCTTGCCGTCTGTTACGATTTTCTGGTCGAGAATTACGCGCCCGGGGACCGCATCTATTTATTTGGGTTTAGCCGAGGTGCCTATACTGCACGTGCGCTGGCGGCGCTGATTCATGTTTGTGGGCTGATGCGAACTAAAAACCGCAACCTGGTGCCCTATGTCATCGAGCTGTTTGAGTCGGAAGCCACCAAGGCCAAGAAGTTAAATGACAAGGCCGAAAAAAAACAGGGGAAAAAGCTGCCGTTATTGCTTCCGGTCTGCAGCGAATTCAAGCGGGTATTTTCCGATACGCCACCGATCCATTTTGTTGGTGTCTGGGATACTGTATCGAGCGTCGGCACGATTTTCGATCCCTACCATTTGCCGCATACCCGCTGGAACCCGAGTGTGCAGACGCTACGTCACGCGATTTCCATTGACGAGAAACGTAAATTTTTCCGGACGAATCTCTGGTCTGCATCTACCCGAGACACTAACGTCAAGCAGGTCTGGTTCGCCGGTGTGCATGCCGACGTTGGCGGCGGGTATAAAGAGAAAGAGAGTGGCCTTGCCAAAATTTCACTTGAATGGATGCTTGATGAAGCGAGAGCCGCTAACTTGCTGATCGATGATACCCAGTTGCCTACCGTATTCCCGACAACACCAGACTCGCCCCTTGCTGAGCCCAGCGCGGTTGGACCGATACACAATGAATTGAAGAAATTCTTCTGGAAGGTTCTGCAATGGGTACCACGGCGATACTGGGTGCGTGATAACACAACCGGGAATTATATCCGGCGATGGAATTTCTCACCTAAAGAGATGCCCCGTTTCATTCCTGGTGATGCAGAGATACACCCTGCTGTGTTTGAGCGGATGGAAAAGATAGCTGAATATCGACCTGTAAATCTCCCAAAACAAGATGGCTAGGCTGCAGACACCCGGGTAGAGGCTATTTGTAAGAAAAAGGGATGGAGGGATTAAAGTTTAATCCCTCCATCCGGTGCCTTTAGCTTATATTTACTATAGATGCTTTAGTTGACAGTCGAAACCGTTACATCGACATCGGTATATTTGCCCAAATAAGCTCTCGAAGTACTTATGTCAGTATCATTGACAGTGCCGGTTACCGAGGCAGAGAAAGTGGAAACG
The DNA here is from genome assembly GCA_040235555.1 of Thiohalomonadales bacterium. Lineage (GTDB taxonomy): Bacteria > Pseudomonadota > Gammaproteobacteria > UBA6429 > Thiohalophilaceae > RI-92. The sequence continues at coordinate 17,498 of JBECKZ010000102.1, forward strand.
CCACCGATTATTTGATAAATAATACCGTCCCACGTATATTGGGTCACGCCATTAGTCTTCCAGAGATAGTCACTTTTTGTGAACGAGACGTCAACCGCGTAGCAGTAGGCACTACCGTAAGTAGCACTTGCTGTATAGTCACAGGTATTCGCAATATTCACTGTAATAGAGTCAATCCCGTTGTCCACCACCGTGTCATTAGGTACCACCCCTTCCCAGTAGCTACTTCCAACCCCGGAAATGTAATTAAATACGTATAACTTGACCACCTGAGTCACACCAGCGCCTTCTATGGTGACCCCAACACCGGTGCTATGTGAATAAACCTGTGCATATTCTGAGCTGGCTGTTGTGAATTCATCGATCAAGCCTGCTTGTGCAGCGGAACTCATCAGTAAGGCTCCAGTGACAATTGTAAATACTATTCCAGTCTTCCTGCTTTTCATTGCTGCAATCTCCTTTATTTTCATTTTTGAGTAAACACTAAGGCGTCCGGTTTTAATGGAAGTCTTAGTAGGGTTATACACACTTCAATGTGTAACAGGTGCGCGTACAAGATACGATCAGATGAACAACTGTTTCCATTGCAACACTTGTACCATTTTCTGTTAATTACCCGGTTGTTGTGCGTTTCTTTGTCTGCTGCATAAATTATTATTGAAAATCAAAGTATGTCATTGTCATATGACAATACTTGTATCCAGAATATTTTGTTTATCATTATTTCGCTCGCCGCGTGGCGGTGCGAACTTTTTAGTATTGAACATGGCTTGCACCATCGTTGTACGTTTTTTTAGATAAACTTGAATTTATGCAAGGGTATTCATATTCAAAAATAATTTCTAGAATTTAGAAACTATCCTTAATTGAAATCAGGTATGTGGTGAGAAAAATGGAGGCAGTGACAAATATTTAATATTTATTTAGCCAACTCTCCTTTGATTTTATTAAACAGTCCAAACTAAACTTGTAACCGGACAATAAAAAGTAACAAGGGCGGAGCAGTAATATTTGTTGGTGCGATAGGTGAGCCTGCCAGGCTTTCGACATTAGAAGAAAACCTGCCATACTATTAACACTATGTGAAAATCTTGTTCAAGGAGGAGACAATGAAAACATCTACCTTGAAATGGAGGATTCTTTTGACCCTGGCCACAAGCCTGCTTATTGGTTACACCCCCATTTCAGCAGCGAATTCCGGTGGCGAAATTGATATCTGCAAACAGGTCAGTGCTAGTCAACTCAAAAAATTATATCGCAAACACCTCTATCCAACCGCTTCTGATAATGAATGTTTCTGGAGCGAAAAGCCGGGTGGCATGGCCGAGATGGACATCAAGGTCCGTGTTGCTGTGCTTCCGCTACGTGATTATTTTGCCAAGCCTCTGCCTTCCCGGTTCAAACTGGTGAAAATCACCGACCTCGGTGATGAAGGCCTGATGACGGTGGGTGAGGGTACGATCGGCGTGGTGGCCATTCGCAAGGGCAACCATGTATTACTCAGCTCGCCTACATTCCTGGAGATTAAACCAGGCAGTAAAAAGCAGACTCTGCTCTGGAGCATCTATCTAAAAATCCTGAAACAGATGTGACATCGAAGTAATTTGGAATAGAGTAAAGGCTCACCAGGTAAAACGCAGATAGGGGTAACCTAAGGAACCGGACGAAAAGAATGGGTAGTCAACTGCAACACACAATTACGGTATTTATGGGCTTCTTCGCGATCATGAACCCTATTGCCAATGTTCCCATTTTCCTGGGGCTCACCGGGGGTGATGATGGTCAAACCGCTGCATCTGTGGCTTTGCGCTCACTGTTGCTGGCCTTTGTGATCGTGGCCGTGTTTGCGATTGCCGGGAAGATCATCTTTGAGTTATTTGGTCTGACTCTGCCGGCGTTTCGTATTACCGGCGGCCTGATTGTCTTTGTGATTGGGTTCCACATGTTGCAGGGCAACCCGTCAAGTCTGCACCATCCGGGTGAGACGAGCAAACAGACGTCGCGAAAGGCGGCGCTTAGCGTTGCTGTTTCTCCCCTGGCTATGCCGATTCTTGCCGGACCAGGTACTATCGCAACGGCAATGAGTTTCTCTGCGGGTGGGGGGCTACTGAATGTCATAGTGACTATTATCGCATTTGCCGTTTTGTGTGTGATTACATATATCTTTTTTGTTTTTGGTGAAAAGTTTGTGACCTATATCGGGACTAGCGCATTGGGCGCGATCACTCGATTAATGGGGCTTATTCTTGCGGTCATTGGTACACAGATGGTGATAGCGGGTATGCATGGTGCATTTAAGCTTTTAGGCTAGCACAAATACACAAAGCGGAAAAAGAGGAGGGAAATCAAAAATATTATTTTGCCTATGACCGGTGGTTTTTAGTTTTATGAATTCGAGCGTTAAAAAGCCAGGCATAAACTCTTGCGACATTTATTGCTAAAATCATAGGAAAGTAATTCCGCGCAATTTACATATCACCTCCATGCCAGGCTATGGATAAATAGTTAGAGAGAACAACCTGACATATGAGTCGGATATCGTCCTGACATTCATCCGGATCAATGGAATTCGTGCGTAAAACTATCAGGTCCTGTTTTTTATTACAGTATTTAAGACTTAGTTTAAATAATCAAAGAGGTGACGCGTTTCACCATATGCTCCGACTGTGCTTTTACCGCAGACTTGTTAGGAGTATGCTTTAATATAAAGAATGATACGGTATTGTTATAGAGCTGCACAGCTTAAGAACAAGGATACCGGCCTTCATGCGAGAGAAATCATACAGTTATAATAAATAAACAGGGGATAGTCATGAAAACAACAATAATCACGTCGTTATCTGCCATTGCAATCTGTTTGATGCTTACCAGCTATGCCGAGGCAGGTGTTATCCGCTCACCGGGTGGCGCGGATAGAGATTATGTCCCGACCGGTAAGGGCTGGGGCGTTCCCGACCTGAGTCCGCCTGCACAGAAGGGTGGCAAGGGAGGCGGTGGTGGTGGCGGCGGTCGTAAAACGACGTCCAACGGCATCAATTATCACGGTGGACCAGTGATGCTCGGCACCACAAATATTTACTATATCTGGTATGGTGACTGGAGTAACAACACCGCTATACCGATCCTCAATAACCTGGCAGCTTCCCTGGGCGGTTCGCTCTATTTCAACATCAATACCACTTATTACGATGGTAACAATAATTACGTCAGCAACGCTGTTGCTGCACCTGCCAGCACCACGGATAACTATTCGCGTGGTGCTGACCTGGGTGATGCCGATATCCAGAATATTGTCACCGATGCCATCAATTCCGGCAGCTTGCCCAAGGATGCCAATGGTATCTACATGGTCTTGACCTCAAAGGATGTGCATGAGACCTCAGGTTTTTGTACGCAGTATTGTGGTTGGCATACGCATGCCAATATCGTGCTGGCAGACGGTAGCAATCTGGATACCAAATTTGCTTTCGTCGGGGATGCGGCACAATGCCCCAGTGGCTGTGCTGCGCAAAGCGCCAGCAGTCCCAATGGCAATGTTGGCGCCGATGCCATGGCCAGTGTCATCGCTCATGAAGTGGAAGAGGCGGTTACGGACCCGGACCTTAATGCCTGGTATGACCATCGCGGATATGAGAATGCCGACAAGTGTGCCTGGACGTTCGGGACGACGTATACTACGAACAATGGGTCTCTGGCCAATATGAATCTGGGCGGGATGGACTATCTCATCCAGCAAAATTGGGAAAACGCCAACGGTGGCAATTGCGTCTTATCCTATCCGTAAAACAGTAATCACAGCTACCGTAAATGCAGCTCAAATGTATCTACGTCTGACGCTGTTACTGGCAACCTGTGTCAGCACGCTGACCTCGCTGCCGGTGGCAGCGTCTGAGATTCGTATCCCTAGCGTTACGCGCCTGGTACGTGTGTTTTCGCAACTGGAATCCAGACTCAGCGAAGCGGTACGCAAGCGGGACAAGCAAACCGTGTCTGATTTCCTGACCAGAGATTTTGAAATGCGGGTCGGGACGATACCCGGGAATCCCATTCCTCGCGCTGACTGGCTGCGCCAGTCATTTGCCGAACCCGGACTGCAATCCAGCATTGAGCAAATGGCCGTTCATGACTACAACAAGGTTGCCGTTGTCAGTTTTATGTGGACGGTTACATCGGATACGCAACCCACGAAAAAGCGACAGATCTTTATCGTTGATACCTGGCGCCAGGAAAGCAGTGACTGGAAACTGGCCGTCAGATATGCCGCGGCTGGAGGCAAAAGTAAGACTGCCATTCCGGCCGGCGTGCCACCTACGCCCTTGTTTGAAAAGAAGGAATGAGCCTGGGCAGGTTTTGTAGCTGTTCAGCTTCATTTTGCTTCCCGTCCCAGGCCCTCTACCAGTTTCATTTCTTGATGTAGTTTTGGCGATACAGCTTTTTAGCGTCACCCTTGCCGCTATAAGTTTCGAAACGTACATCGTGATCCGATTCAGTTTTTTCCTGAGTCAAACCTGGTTTTATCTGCTGAATGGATTTACGCCCTTGATCCGCTTGTTGCAGCCAGGCCTGTACCTTATTGGAATCCGGTGTGTCGAAGTGCACTGACTTGTCCAGATTTGCGAACGATTCTGCAGCGGCGGCATCTACGATTTTCGGCCAGAGTTTTTTCGTCAAGGCCTGATTGGCAAAAATGTCTGCTGTATTCAATTGGCCATTGATGGCGAAGGCATATCCAATCACATGCTGTTGTCTTACCAGCAACGGTAACAAGGCCTTTTTGTACTCTGAAATTCGTTGCTCAAGCTGCTGGTTTTCCAGAGTGAGTTGCAGGCTGCTGGCAGAGGTGGGTGCCTTGACGTCATGACCGACGTTTTTGCCGAGTTTATCCTGGACCTTTGAGACTTCATTCCAGACCGCTGATTGGCTTTGCTTGAGTCGAGCGGCAAGGCGTAACTCCTTGGAGGCGAGCTTCTTGGTCGAACTATGAAACACATTGGCAGATTCCCCGCGACGTTGGCTCCAGCGCCCATGTTCGACACAAAAGGCCCCAATAGCAACTTTTCCTGACCCAGGTTCAAGTATCATGTCGTTGGAAAATGCTCTATCCTGTTTGCCGCCTTTGACAATATCACCGGCCTGTATATAGATATACTGGTTCTTGCTCCGGTTTTCGATACTCAGACGATTGACGTTGGCGGTTTCATAGACCTTAACCAGGCTCTTCTGCATGGCTTCGTCCAATGTTAGAAAGTGTTGATTTTTAATCCTGTCTGCGCCGTGTATGAGAAACATTGACAGGTTATGTGTGGTATACGGCCCGCTGATGTCATAGGATTTGGCAATAAGGTGTGGTGAATAAAGACAAACAAAAGCAACAAGCCACATACGTAGAGCAGAAAATAAATGATGTCGTTTCATGATAAGGCCCCGTGTAGAAATACATGTGAATACATAGACGGAGCTTAGTGGGTCTTGGCCGTTCTGGTCAGGTTGATCTGCGAGGTTTTACCAAATCTTTACTCGGGTTTACCTAAACTTTACATTTCTCTAAAAACACGGTATCTGGCAGCTTGTGTTGGATCTTTATCTATATGAGCGGAATTTTTAGAGGATATCTGATAAAGTAATACTGGTATGCAATTTGCCTTCACCAGCCTGTTGGCCTGAAACAGTGAAATTTTAATATGTATAGTTAATACGGCGCCGGTTAACATTTATCCTTCATCTACTATAATCATACAGAATAATTTTGAGCAGATGATATGAAAGCAGTATTTCGTTATCTTGTCGTTATTCCGCTTTTGCTAGTCAGTCTGCCATCCTGGGCGAAGGGTTCATCTCCGGAAGCCCTGGTGGTGATGGTGTATGTATCGACGCAAAGATGTGAATCGCAACATCCAAACCTGAAAAAAAGTATGAAGGCAGCATATGCAGCATGGGTGAAGCGCAATAAAAAATATGTTATCAGCGCGAAGAAACGGGTAGATTTTAGAGAAATCGACAATCTGTACAAGGCGCGAAGGGGTAAAGACAGACCTATTCCATACACGACCTGTAAGTCGTATGTCAGGCGCTTGCGCAACCCGGCTAATGATATAAAAAATATTCAATCGAAAAAATAACAGGGTTTGAGGTTGATCCCGTCGCCACGTATACAATTCATCGGACAATTAATATTTAATTTCTCAAGTAAAAACGTCCTGTTTTCTCCTGCGTTAAACTGTAATTCATTTGTAATATCGGTGCGGATAGTATTCTTGCTTGAAAGTAATCAAGAAGCATTGTGCTTTATTGAGGTAAATAGCGACAGTTAATAACTAACTGTTTATGCAGGGAGGTGGACGATGAAATTCAGAATGCGAGTTCTGTTATTTTTTATAGCTATGCTTGTGTTGTCTGCATGTGGCGGAGGCGGTGGTAGCGGAAGCACTCCTGCGCCAGACAATAGCAGTTGGGATTCTATGGTATGGGATCAAAACAACTGGAGTTGAAATTATAGAATTTATCTAAAGGGAGTTTGTCATGAAAAACGCAATGAAACTAGTTATTGGAATCGCAGGTTTATTTTACGTGCTGTCATCGGAAGCCGGTGCGTTGACTGTGCCGAATTCTTTCAGTGCAGGTACACCCGCGGTGGCAGCGCAAGTGAACGGCAACTTTAATGCCGTAAAAGCGGCGGTAGATGATAACGATTCCAGAATTAACGCGAATCAAAGCAATATTACTAGTATGTTAAGTGGTGCGCCGGCGGTGAAACAAAAGGTTGGCTCTGTTTGGACCACGATGCCAACAACCGCGGGCACTAATATTGACAGTATTACTGTCACTCCTTCTGCAGATGGATTTGTGGTTGTTACTGCATCGGGAGGGGTTAATTATAACTTTACGAGTGGGGGCGGTGATGGATTTATCTGTGTCGCCCTAAGCGATGTCAATAATGATACGGGTGCATGTGTGCCAAATTCCTCGACTGGATTAGCAGTAAGATCAACTATTCCGAGCGCTTCACCGACAACAGGCAGCAATGGTATTGGAGTCCCCTATAATATTGTAAAAGTATACCCAGTCAATGCCGGTATAACCAGCACATATTACTTAAATGGTTATGCGACTGGATTTGATTCTGCATATTTATTCCATCAAACTTTGACGGCGTTGTATGTACCGGCTGCATTACCGTAATGAAACAGGAAGTAACTTAAGGGCCTCGTTAGAGGTCCTTAGTACTTTATACTCAGTTCAGAATTCGGAAAATTTATTATACTTACTGCCAGTCCACCAGCAAAATGCCAAGGCCGATGGTATTCTGGCGCCAGTTGTAGTCGATCAAAGTCTCACCATAGCCGGTGGTAATCTTGACGTAACCCTTGAGGCGGCCATGGATCGGAAAATTCCAGGTGTCGATGGTCGACAAATTGCCTGCGTTTAAGCGCGCAATAAAGGCAATCTCCGAATTCGCCATCTGGTAGATTGCCGTGATATCGCCATAGCCCATGTAGTGTGTAATGTCAGGGTTGTCGTCTTTGGCGGGATTTTCCTGGATCCGCGCCCAGGGCCGAATTAACAGGCTGAAGTTGCCACGTTCGAAACCGACCTGGGCATAGACGCGATTCCAGCTACGTGACAAGGGGTCGTCGCGACCGTTGGACTGGTGTATCACGCCGAGGCGAATAAACCGCCCGGTGAGACCGAACAGTTGGTAACGAGTGGGGACAACCAGGAATGCTTCCGGCATGTAGTTGGTTTCGCGAAACGGTGAAGAGTGTGCAGAGTTATAAACCTGCCATTGACTCTGCTGGGTATAGGCAAACCAGAGATCCGCACCAATGCCAAACAAATTTTCGAAAGCCTTAGCCTTCAAACTTATCTGGAACTCCGCTTCGGTGTTCTGTAACGGTTCAACTGGACTGATCGGATGTGTGGGTGAAACAGGTGACATGTTAGGACTGTTGGTATGGACTGCAGGCAGGATAAACATAGGTTCATACGGGCGGATCACCCAGAGGCCCTGTTTGGTTGCAGAATCGAGTTCCCAGCGTTCGGAGAGCGGTGTTGGTGGGGCCGCGACAGTCTTCGGCGCCTTGGTTGTCGTCAACTGTTGCAAAGGTTCGATGGCAAATCCTGCACTGCTGCACATGACGAGGCAAAATGTCAGGGCAAACTGAGTAATGCACGGTGAAGTGTTATGTCGTCTCGTCCACATACGAACTCCGTTGAAAGCTAACGATTATATAACCTATTACCAAGGACTGAAAAAGATGACAACGAACCCGAATTTCATATCACCCACAAAACATTGCCAAAATTAGAGGAGTCTTTGCACACCCGCATTCATGCGTATACTTTGAGCCTGGACAGATTTTGAACGACACCTCATGTTACTTCACCTTTTACTAAAACAAAATCACATAACTTCATCTTAAACCTGTATTTTTGTGTATTAGCGTAGTGTGAGTATCAACAATATAACCGGGTGTCAACGTTGAAAAGTAAGCGTATTTGAATATATTGGAAACATGATTTTGTGCTCAGTGGACAATTATAGTGCGAGATAACACCAACTACAGCAATCTGTTCTCGACTTTATCTTGAAATAAATACTCTGCAATCTAGCCTGTGTGGTATATAGTATCTACCAGATCACCCCTGTTGATAGCCAGGCCCCGGGTGGTTAATGCAAGTTGGATATAAAGAGGAACATAATCATGAGTATCCAGGCTAATGACGGTGAAGATCGTCAGCTCCACTCTGATACGATCCACGCCTTATCCGAACGCTATCAGGTTGATGAATCCACGATTCGCGAGCTGTATGAAAACAAGTTAGAAGAATTGCGTTTTCAAGCCACCATCACATCCTTTCTGCCCGTGCTCATCGAGCGCTATGTCAAAAACAGGTTACTCTCTTCGCACGGTTCCTAGGCATGATGCAATTCAGGTGTGACAAGTAGAACACAGCGCAGGATTTGCGATCAGCAGTATTTGATAAGAGTAATGGCTGTCTGATTAGGTATATGGATTTCAGATATTCTTTTACACCATGACAACACTGTTCAGGGTAGTTCTATTGATGTTTGCGCTGCAATGGGCTGTTGGCAGTCATGGCACTGAAACGCTTCCACCAGCCATAAAGGGATTCTGTAACATGGCGTTTGCTGGAGACATTGCAGACAAAGGTCAGAAGTTTGACGCCACGGATGCGGTCGAGAAGGGGAAACCCACAAGAAGAATCCTGGGTTACCTGGTAGGCGAGCACTATGCCTATTTATGGTACGAACATGGTGGCAAAACCTATCATCAGCATCTGGTCAAATTCAGCAAGACCCTGCCGTATGAACTCAAGGCATCATACGTTTTCAACTCGACGAAACACAAAGATATTCACAATTTGATCAAGGACAGCCGATTCCTTAACAGTCATTTAACCAATCAATGTGGCTTGTGACAGAAAAGATCAGCATTTGTCACGCAGATAGAAAAACGCCACAATCCGGATCAAATTGAGACAGTTTACCTGCTACATTTTTGATTAAAATCGTCATGATCTGAAAGGATAAAGTATGCCTGCGTATATGATTATTCGCATTCACGCCGATAATCCTGGATTGCTCAAGGATTACCAGGCCACAAC
>JBECKZ010000128.1:0-6709 GCA_040235555.1 Thiohalomonadales bacterium
GTGGGGACCCGTTCATTTTTGGGCGTGGTGGCGAGGAGATCGAAACCCTGATGCAAAACGGGGTCGCATTCCAGGTGGTGCCAGGCATTACCGCGGCGGCTGGCTGTGCCTCTTACGCGGGTATCCCGTTGACGCATCGTGATTATGTCCAGTCCTGTGTTTTCGTCACCGGTCACCTCAAGGATGGCACGGTGAATCTGAACTGGCAGGCGCTGGCTCAGCCGAAGCAGACCATCGTGTTTTACATGGGGCTGCAGGCGGTAGGTGAATTGTGCAAACAACTGGTGAAACATGGAATGCCAGCTACAACCCCTGCGGCGTTGGTTGAACAAGGCACCACCCAGAATCAGCGCGTCCATATCGGTGATCTCACTACCTTGCCAGACCTGGTGAAACAAAAAGAGATCAAGCCCCCAACTTTGATTATCGTGGGTGATGTGGTGACGTTACACAACAAGTTACAGTGGTTTGAACCGGCAGGGGAGAAAACACCGGACTATCCGACTGCTGGCAAGTAATGCCAGATTGCACTGCTAAATATGTGCGTTTCGGTAAAATACGAATATACAGTTAACTCATTCTGTTGAATAGGTAACTCGGTATTTTGAATTATCGCCTTGACGATATTATTTTGCATGTCGTGTGTGATCTGGCATTGCGTGAATCGAAGTTGCGCTCCCGAAGCCTGGTAGATACATTTAAATACTGCTTCTTTGATGCTGAAGATTTGTAGTATCGCATCGTTTCTTTGTGACGTGACAAGCGTCTGCAGCCAGTTGTTTTCTTTCTCAGTACAGACATGCCTGGCGATATCGGGATTGATTTGTTTTCGATTTTCAATATCGAGTCCAATCGATCTGACTTGCGAGGTGCTTGCTATTGCCGCGCCTGCAATATCACGACAATGAGAAATGCTGCCAACAATATTTTCTGGCCAAACCGGTTCACGCAATTTGCCTCTGAGTACCGGAAAATTGTCGACGACTAATGCACGCAAGGCCTGGTGGGCGCAGTAGCGGCCGGTGGAAAACTCAAGTGCGCGTTTTTCGATTGCGCCAGAGATTATTGCTAGTTCTGATGGATAGAGAGAGTCCCGATGATCGGCGATGTGTGCGGTCACCAGGACAGCATTGTCTCCAAAAAGTCGCTGACTCAAGTCATCCCGCATATCTTTCGGCATTCCTATGATTGTTGCTGGATGTTTGATCAATTCAATTTTTCCAGTGATGTTGAAAAAATCGTTTCAAGCGGTACAGGTTTATCCAGATGAAAACCCTGGACAAAGTCAATCTCACGGGCTTGCAGGAGATTGACGATAGCGTCACTTTCCACGTATTCCGCAATTGTTTGCAGTTTCATGATATGGGCTATTTGATTTATGGATTCAACAATAGTCAGGTTGATGGGGTTGGTGACAATGTCGCGCACAATTTTGCCATCGATTTTGATGTAATCCAATGGCAGGGAAGTCAGATACCCGAACGAACTTAAGCCGCTGCCAAAATCGTCCAGGGCGAACTGACAACCCATCTGCTTTAGTGTCTTCATGAATTCAATTGCATGCGCCATGTTAGCAATTGTCGCTGTCTCGGTGATTTCGAAAGTGATCAGGGAATGATCGATATTGCATGCCATGACTTTGTCATAGACAAATTTCTGGAAGATGTCACGGCTAAGTGATTGCCCGGAAAGATTAATGCAAAAGCGGGTGGGCGGATGGATGATGTTCTCATTCATGTAATACGCTTTAATAGTTGAGAACATTTTATTGATTACCCATCTGTCAATATCCGGCATGAGGTTATAACGTTCGGCCGCCGTCATAAATGTCATCGGGGTGTAAAGATTGCCATCGAGATTAAGTCGAAGAAGAATTTCGTAGCAGGGAGGTTGCGGGCGCTGAGTTAATGAATGAATTTTCTGTGCATATAATACAAAATTATTTTGATCTACAGCTGTTTTAAGACGCTTCACCCATTTGTCTTCGCTGCGCCGTTTTTGTTGTTCTTTATCGGACGGCTGATAGATGTGCATGCTATTGCGGCCTGCTTCCTTGGCCAGGTAGCAGGCGGAATCCGCAGCCATCAGTACATCTGAAGTATTAATGAACTTATTATTGAGCTCGACCAGACCTATGCAAGCACCGATATTAAACTGCTGATTGCCCCAATAAAATACAAATGCTTGTAGCGCATCGATAATTGTTTTGGCGAGTTCGGCTGCCTTGTCCTGATGGCAATTTCGCAGAATGATACCAAATTCGTCACCTCCAAGGCGGGCCAGAACATCGTGTTCGCGGATTTTGGATTTCAGTAACTGTGATATTTGCTTGAGTAGTTGATCGCCTGCTATGTGACCACAGGTGTCGTTGACGACTTTAAACTGGTCCAGGTCGATAAAAAATATGCTGTTGTCCGATTGTGATTGTTGAGACTCATTTAATGCGAGATCAACCTGACTTTCGAATTCGCGACGATTGTATAATCCGGTCAGGTCATCATGAGCGGCCTGAAAAACAAGTTTCTCTGCCATGGCGTGCAGGGTAGAGAAATCATCAAAAATCACGACGGCACCCACAATTTTTCCATTGTGGTCGCGTATGGGGGTCGCAGTGTCGCGAATAATGAATTCTTCCCCATCCTTTCGAATCAGCTTCAAGAGAGCATCATGACGCACAACGTGTCCATGCTTCAGGCAGGATTCGATGGGATAGGCAATCTGTTCCTGTGTCGATTCGAAATAAGATTTAAAAATTTCTCCTAGAGGCCGACCTACGGATTCTTCATAGTTATAGCCGGTCAAACGAATCGCAGTTGGGTTGATATACGTTATTATCCCGTTTTCATTGGTAGTAATGACACCCTCGCCAATAGATTCAAGCGTGGTGTGTGCCTTTATGCGTTCTGACTGTAATAGATTGGCTGCTTGTCTGCGTTCTATGGTTTGAGCGTTAGCTAGGCTGGTTGCCATTTCGTTGACATTCTTTTCTAACAAGCCAATCTCGCCGCTGGATTGCTCCTTGATGCGGTGTTGTAAATTACCATTTTTGATCTTTTGTATGCCTTGGGCCAGTAATGTGAGCGGATTGCTGACGGTTCTAGCAAGCAGTATACCGAACAACAAAGTAAAGCAGATCGCAATACTGGTGATAATGAGTGCCTGTGTTACCAGATCATGTTTCATTTTGTCAGCAAAAACTGTAGTAGCACCTATTACGACGCGCCCGATGGTTTGCCTGGTCGCGGCATTCTGGTTCTGTATGGGGCCACTATCTGTTTGATAGTCATTTATATTGACTTGAGTTGTTGTAATGGAGTGGTTGCTTTCAAATTGATGGTTCCTGGCGTCTGCTATGTCAGGGTGGGGACTTATGTTAGTGCGTTTATCAATTGACGCAACCGTTTCGCCATTTCTGTCAAGAATCTTGATGAAGCTGATTGCGCGCTGCTGTGAAATACGTTCCAGGGATTTATTCAGGTCTGCGAAATTCCCGGTAAGCAAATCAAACTCGCTGTTTTTTGCGATATATTCCGCAAGATTATCGATCTCGGCGTGTAAGGTCCGTTCGATATCATGGCTGCGCTCGATGATAAAATAAAATGAGAGCAAGCTGGCAAGGCATAGCGCAGGTAATATGGCTACGAGCAACACCTTGCGTTTTATTGTCAGCATGTTATTTTTCATACGCTTTTAACTTGGATTCAAGATATTGTATATTGGGCACTGCGATATTCAGTGCATCTGCAGCACGCTGATTGATGTTGATAGTAAAATATTTCGGATACATTACTTGTTGCATTCCGGGGTTCTGATGGCGGTGTGTGAGCAGGGCCGACACGTGCCTTGCGACATCTTCAGGGGAACTGTAAATGCCAAGAGTCGCGCCGGCACGGACAAAGGATTTGGAATAAGCAAACAGCGGGATATGTTGATGAAATGCAGTTAATAATATTGCCCTGGCAGTGTAGCGATTGAAGACGGTCGGGTCGGGGATAGCCATCAGTACGTCCGTATTTGTGAGATTTTGATTTAATGCTGTCAACACAGAGTTTTCATCTGATACCAGAATGCTGTTGATAGTAAATCCAAATTTATTGGCAGATTTGCTGATTTCGTTGATAAGCTGAATGTAGTTCTTGCTGCCGAACACTGCTATTTGTTTGGTATTTGGCAAGGCTAGTTTGATGAGTCGGAGTTGACGTTCTACCGGTTGGCCAAGAAAGATGATATGGCAATTTTTACTACAGGATAATTTTTTTGATTCGCCAAGAGTTTCAAAGCTTTCTTTTGGAATCATTGTCATCAAGATGGTTTTTTTAAAATTTAAACTGGATACAGCCATGCTGGCCTCAATGCCGGCGCTTATAATGGCGTCGTATCTGTAAATATCAGAACTTTGGGGTGTTGCAGTCACATCCTTCGGATATCTTATGGTCAGGGTATTCGTCTTATCGATGGTGGCAAGGAAGGTTCTAAGACTTTCTGCGAAACGTGTATAGATTTCTCCTTCACCGCTTTTTACCAGCAGATATGAATCGGCAAGACAGTATAAAGGTGATGTTAACAAGATCAAGGCAAGTACATAACCAGACGTTTTTAAAAACGTCTTGATGGACCACGGTGCTCTGTAGCTATGCGGGTTCAACTGCTATACCACCTGAAACATTGCATTTGACGATCAATTGAAATCAACTTGATAAGTCAAATATGCACCTCGATCTACATTGTTCAGTAAAATCGTATCCTGATGCGCGTCAAACAGGTTGCGGATGACGACGGCGATTTTTTGCCTGGTATTGCCGAGCCTGTATTTTTTGGCTAACCGCAAATCGACACGTGTGTATGGGTCCATTAATGGAGGGTCGTATGCATGGCGGGCCAGTGGTTTTGTTTTGCCGCGATAATAGACAGACAGACTGCCGGTAACACCGTCTGAAAAATCATGCATGGCAAGCAGGCTTAACATTGTCGAAGGCGCGGACTTGCTGTAGTCCTCTCGATTATCCGTTGAACTGATCTCGATATGTGATACCGCAAGATGAAATTTTGTGCCCTTGCCTGGATTCCAGTCTATTCCTGATTCAACGCCACGAATAATCGCATCATCGTAGTTACCAAATATGTAGGCCTTGCCGTCAACTACATCCGGGTTTGGCGAAGGTAACGTCGTATTCAGCCCGTTGATTAAGCCGGTAATATCCTGGTAGAAAAATTTTACGTCGTAGTTAAAATCATTTCGATTTGAGTGGCCTACAAATCCTAGTGCATATTCGGTGATATGCTCGTTATTCACCTGGGAACCGTTGTAAAAAATTTGATCGAAATATCCGATGCTCGGCACACTGATGTACATATTGGGGTATTGTTCGAAGAGAACAGGGGTGCGACTGGCCTTTGATACGGCGACTCTAACTGTGTTGTTCGGAGTTAACTTGTAATTCAGGGATAAGCGAGGTGAGACTTCAGAACCGGTGATGTCGTTATTTTCATGCATTAGGCCAAGGTTGATCAGTGTTTTTGCGGTAAAGCGATATTCGCCATGTGCAAATAGTCGGCGGATGCGGTTCTCAAGTGGCGTGTTTGTGCCAAAATATAGCTGACTGGCAACTTCATCCTGCCGGTAGCTGGCTCCGATGACATAGCGGAACTTGGTGTTAATCCGCTTTATTTTTTGTATTTCGATATCAAAACGATTGGATCTGGTGTCCTCATTCCAGTAGATTGGATAATCGGTGCGAAGATAACTGTCGTTTTGGTTGAGTTGGTTATGATAGATCTGTAATGAGTATTCATCTTCCGCTGCGTTTACCCGCTGCCATTTGAATTGTTGAAACTGGCTGTAGGTTTGCTTGTCATGGTTGGGAACGCCAGAGTCGAAAACATCATCCATCTGGCGAGGGCCTTCGCTATAGCCTGCCTGGAATACCATGTTGTCTTTGTCGTTTAACTGGTAATCAAAACGACTATTGAGCAGCCGCACGATCTTGCCATCGTTTCTGCCGTCAAAGCCGTCATCGCTGCGATATGCGAGATTGAACCGATAATCCAGGGCGCCATTGCTATTACCATAACGCATGAAGCCTTCCCGTAAACGATCGCTGCCAATGTTTGTCTTGATTGATGTACCTTTATCTAAAATGGCACTTCGGGTAATGATGTTGATGACACCAAGAAATGAGTTGGAACCATAGGTCGCCGCATTGGCACCCCGTATTACCTCAATCCGTTCGATGTCGTCGATCGTGATCGGCAATTCCATCCAGGGCACACCGCCAATCAACGGGTCGTATACCGAACGACCATCGATCAGAACCTGCTGCTGGCGAACATAGCGGTCCGGCAGCATGTGATAACTGACTGCCGCGACATGGGCATTGTCATAGTCCACCTGAAAGCCGGGGACCAGCAGCATCAGATCAGGGATTTCCGTCGCCCCAGAGGCTTCAATCATTTCACGGGTAATAATCGTGACCGCCACTGGCGCATCCTCTACCGATTGCGGTAGGCGTGTGGCACTGAGGACGATGGGTATGTCAGGAAAGAAATGTTGTTCTGCAACTGTGGAATCGTCTGCGAAGACGTAGTGAGGAAACCATCCGGATACAACTAGGTTGAAGACAACGCATGCCATAACAGCATAAAAATGGCGCGCTAACATTGAGCCCCCTATAATAATTTCGAAAATGTTAATATATTCAATAGCATAGTG
>JBECKZ010000156.1:0-53665 GCA_040235555.1 Thiohalomonadales bacterium
ACCTGGGATATTTCAACAGTATGTGCCATGTGCGTCCACCACTGCGGACTCAGCGTGACATGGAGGCCCTGCGGGAAGCCGTGTCCGATGATCGTATCGAGGCCATCTGTTCCGATCATCAGCCCCATGATCTCGATGCCAAGCTGGCACCGTTTGCCGAGACTGAACCCGGTATCTCCGCGTTGGAGACATTGTTACCCCTGAGTCTGCGTCTGGTGACCGCCAAACAATTGAGCCTGTCGGCCTTGATTGAACGTCTGTCCACCACGCCTGCCGAGATCCTCAGTATCGATGCCGGACACCTGTCGGTAGGCGCCAATGCCGATATCGCTATCTTCGATCCCATCCACGATTGGGTACTCACGGCGAACGAACTGGTCAGCCGTGGTAAAAACAGTCCGTTCCTGGGCTGGTCACTGCAAGGACGTGTCACCCACACCTTGATGGGCGGCCGACTGGTCCATCAATTAGGTCAGCCCGCATGAACAAACCACATCGCGATACTCTCCTGGTCGAAGACGCCGAGATCCTCGAACACGAGCACGTGGCCGGTGATCAACACATCCTGCGGGTGCGCGCACCCCAGATAGCACGACGGGCACTGGCCGGTAGTTTTGTCCACTTGCAGTGCGATCCGCTTTTACCAATGCGCCGCCCCATCTCGATAATGCGAGTTGATGCTGCAGCCGGCTGGGTCGAGTTCCTGTACAAGGTCTTCGGACATGGCACCCAATTGCTGGCACGCCGTAAACCCGGTGAACGTGTCAGCATGATTGGACCCATCGGCGTACCGTTCGTCTTGCACCAGCAACGCGCAAGACCCTTATTGATTGGTGGTGGCGTCGGTATACCACCCATGGTGTTTCTGGCGGATGTGATTCGACAATCGAAAGAACCCAATCACGCCTTTGCGGTCATGGGTTCGGAAGTGCCGTTTCCTTTTAACACACGTCCGTCCACGATCATGGTGCCCGGCATGCCCGATGGCGTCATTGCCTGTATGCCATTGCTGGAAGACTGGGGCATCGCTTCGCGTCTCACCAGCACACAGGGCTATCCCGGCACCCACGATGGCTACGTCACCGACCTCGCGCGGCGTTATCTTGATGCGCTGACTGAGGAACAACGCCAGCAGATTGAAATCTTCAGCTGCGGCCCGCATCCCATGCTCGAAGCCGTGGCACAAGTCGCCAAGGACTATGGTGTGCCTTGTCAGATCTCCCTGGAAGAATTCATGGCCTGCGCTGTCGGCGGTTGCGCTGGCTGTGTTGTCAAAGTTGAAACCGAGACCGGTCCGGCGATGAAACGTGTGTGTGTCGATGGACCGGTGTTTGATGCGTATTCGGTTATTTTTTAGTTGGTCTGCTATTCCCGCTAACTTCAAACTTTTTTCATAAATTTCATAAAAACCTGTCGCTCGCGATTTCGCCTCCCGTCATTCCGTGCAAGCCAGAGGCGCGACCCGGAATCCAGTGACTTTTATTTTTTTTATAAAAAAACCATTTCGCTCGCCACTGCGTAATTGCATTGTACTTTTCAAAAATCAAAATCTATTTCGCCCGGTGCTGTGCGCCTTTGGCACCACACTTCCTTTGTACGAACAAAGAAAGTAGGTCGCCTCGGTCGCGGAGCGACAGGCGAAACAATCACAAGCAAGAAAAGTCACTCGCTACAGCGCCGCAGGCTCGAGCGTAAAACATAACAAGGGGAATTAGACTGAAGAAAGTTTTACAAAACAAATAAAGAAAAACCGAAACTACTCAGCCTCCTGTACCGTCACCCCATCCAGCGATCCGGCAATCACCTCAGCATCGCCTTTGGAGTCACCCAGCTTGATCATCAGACGCAGTTCGTTGGCGGAGTCTGCGTGGTTAATGGCGTCTTCGTAGGTAATCTTGCCGCCCTTGTACAATTCATACAGGGCCTGGTCGAAGGTCTGCATACCGTTTTGACGCGATTTACCCATAAGCTCTTTCAGAGCATGCACTTCACCTTTGCGAATCAGATCGGATGCCAGCGGAGTATTAATCAGGATCTCTGCACACAGGGCACGGCTTTGGCCGTCCGGTGCCGGGATCAATTGTTGGGCGACGATCGATTTCAAATTTAGTGACAGGTCCATCAACAACTGGTTGCGACGGTCTTCCGGGAAAAAGTTGATAATGCGATCCATGGCTTGGTTGGCGTTATTCGCGTGCAGGGTAGCGAGACACAAGTGGCCGGTTTCAGCAAATGCGATGGCATGGTCCATGGTCTCACGAGTACGTATCTCACCAATCAGAATCACGTCCGGCGCCTGACGCAGGGTATTCTTCAGCGCCACCTCGAAAGTTTCGGTATCAAGTCCCACTTCGCGCTGGGTAATGATGCAGCCTTCATGGTGGTGAATAAATTCAATCGGATCTTCGATGGTAATGATATGACCGGTACTGTTTTTATTGCGAAAACCAATCATCGATGCCAGTGAGGTGGACTTACCGGAACCGGTTGCACCGACAAAGATGACGAGTCCACGCTTGGTCATAGCCAGATCCTTGAGGATCGGTGGTAGGGACAGTTCGTCGATAGTCGGGATCTTGGTTTCAATCTTACGTAGCACCATGCCGGCATGGTTACGTTGCTGGAAGGTACTTACCCGGAAACGGCCAATACCGGAAGCGGAGATGGCGAAGTTGCATTCCCGGGTGGTCTCAAATTCATTACGCTGTTCCGGTGTCATGATCGAATAGCAGATCTCCCGTGCCTGGGTCGGCGTCAGGGTTGCCTGTGTTACTGGCATCAGTTTGCCATTGACCTTGATACTGGGTGCGACACCGGCCGTGATAAACAGATCCGATGCCTTCTTGTGCACCATCAGTTTCAATAGTGAATTAAAATCCATATCTCTCTTTGGCTCTTAGTTCGGTTCGACAACTCAGTGATCAAGTCTAGTTGAAGTTATCCTTGTTGGCGGCGCGCATGCGGGCATCCTGTTTGCTAATGATGCCGCGGCGTAATAAGTCCTGCAGGGTCTGATCCAGTGTAGTCATGCCGTATTGCTGCCCGGTCTGGATCGCTGAATACATTTGCGCGACCTTGTCCTCACGGATCAGGTTACGAATCGCTGGTGTACCGATCATGATTTCGTGTGCGGCAATTCGCCCGCCACCAATCTTCTTCAACAGGGTCTGCGCAATTACCGCGCGCAACGACTCCGACAGCATCGAGCGCACCATGCCTTTTTCTGCCGCCGGGAACACGTCAATAATACGGTCGATGGTCTTGGCCGCGGAACTGGTGTGTAGGGTACCGAATACCAGGTGACCGGTTTCTGCCGCGGTCAATGCCAGACGGATAGTCTCGAGGTCACGCATCTCACCTACCAGGATGATGTCCGGGTCTTCCCGCAATGCCGAGCGAAGCGCCTCACTGAAGCCAAGGGTATCACGGTGAACCTCACGCTGGTTAACCAGACACTTTTTACTCTCATGCACGAATTCGATCGGGTCTTCGATGGTGAGAATATGTCCGTGTTCGGTTTCGTTCTTGTAATTGAGCATCGCCGCCAAGGTCGTGGACTTGCCCGAACCGGTCGGACCGGTCACCAGCACGATGCCACGCGGCTGATCGGAGATCTCTTTAAACACCGGCGGACATCCCAAATCCTCGAGGGTCAGAATTTTGGAGGGAATGGTCCGAAAGACTGCGCCTGCACCACGGTTGTGATTGAAGGCATTGACGCGAAAACGCGCAACCTCCGGCAATTCGAAAGAAAAATCCGTCTCGTAAAATTCTTCAAAGTCTTTGCGCTGTTTGTCATTCATGATGTCATACACCAGCGCATGTACCGTCTTATGTTCCAGCGGTGGCACATTAATACGGCGGATGTCACCATCCACCCGGATCATGGGTGGCAGGCCCGCGGAAAGGTGTAAGTCTGATGCTTTGTTTTTAACGCTAAAGGCAAGTAATTCCGTGATATCCATAATTATCCCGCTAACGATCCCGATTCGGGTTAGGTAGATTTTATCGGTTCCGTGAAAAAATTCTAAACCCTTACTTTAATGCAAATTCGGACCAAACGCACATTATCAATCCCAGCCTCGACCTTGACGGCAATCCACAATCCGGTATTTCAGACCACATAGCCTGCTGACGTATTCAGGAAATACACAACTCACTAAACTGCGTAGTAACGTAATGTGACGATGCCACCAACAATGCCAGTTTGGAAATCCGTTCGTGCCTTGCGTTTGTCCCGTGATAACAAACATCAGCTTAAGGTTTCTGTCCCTGGGTGTTGCTGCACAATCATTGCCCACTGACAAACCTGTCTGCGTATTAGCGTGCCTGGCATTTTTGCCTTGAGCCTGTTTTTTTACAAGATGTCGTTGAAACTGCGCCATACCCCTGATCTTTCGCCTTGGGCTGGGTCTGGGTATCAGTTTATTGCTCGCCTGAACCTGCTTTTCCGACGGATGACGCCAAGGCAGTTACCGACAAAAACGTGCAACTGGTCGATAACCGGCCTCTGAGCCAATACCTGGGTGTCGTCAAGAAACACTATGTTTACGAGGATAGTTATATCGCTGGCGTCAAACCGCATCCCAAGGAATTGTTCGTCAATCCCTGAGCTCTCGCTTCCTTCCTGTCGACACCACAGCTCAAGGAACTGGCCAAATAAATGGGCGTAAAGACGGTTGCAAGCACGATCACCTGTTGCAATAGTGGGTGGACACCTTGCTCTGTGTCCGGCGACTGGTTCATCATGTATGAATTACTGCGTAATCAACACGTCAAGTTCTACGCCCGCTCCATGCACGATGGGACCCAGGAAAAGCATCCGTTCACGGGCATGAAGATGAAATAACCATTTGCAATATCTGAACAAACGAGGCCGCCTGCGGGCGGCCTTTTCTTTTCGTTATACTATTTATTTTTCATTTCCAAGAAAGAGACATGTCGACAATCACGGAACGACTCCAGCGAGTTCGGACTCAAATTCATCGTGCAGAACTTGCCTCACAGCGTATACCCGGTAGGGTGAGTCTACTCGCCGTCAGCAAGACACGCACTGTCGCTGAGATCCGTGAAGCTCTGGCTGCGGGTCAAATCGCTTTCGGCGAAAGTTATGTACAGGAGGCCCTGGAAAAAATAATGGCCCTGGCCGACGCCCCGATCGAATGGCATTTTATTGGTCCGATTCAAAGTAACAAGACCGCACAGATTGCCGCACACTTTGATTGGGTCCATAGTGTGGACCGTCTAAAAATTGCACAACGGCTCAATGACCAGCGCGCTGAACCCGGACCACTGAATGTCTGTATCCAGGTGAATACCAGCGGCGAAGACAGTAAGGCCGGGATCCAGGCTAGCGAACTGCAAGGCCTGGCCCAGGCGATCTGCCAGCTGCCAAAATTACGCCTGCGTGGGCTCATGACGATCCCGGCCCCGGAACCGGATCGTAGTAAGCAGCGTCTACCGTTTCATCAACTCAAACTGTATCTGGACGACCTGAACCGACTGGGTATGGGGTTGGACACCTTATCGATGGGAATGACCGATGACCTGGAATCCGCCATTGCCGAAGGTGCGACTATTGTGCGTATTGGTACCGCCATATTCGGTTCACGCCCAGCGAAACACAAGCACTGACTTGGCAGGCAAAGCCTGTTAACTTATCAGCTATGGACAAGATAAAGATTGGTTTCATCGGAACAGGCAATATGGCACGTGCCGTGGTGGGTGGTCTCATCAGTAGCGGTGTCCCTGCTAGCAATTTGTATGGCTCAGACCGGACCCCGGCACAGCTGCAAGCACTGTGTCGCGACACCGGCATCGTGGCTGCAACTAACAATCAACAACTGGTCGACCAGTGTGATGTCGTGGTGTTGGCAGTCAAGCCTCAGGCCATGCACGAAATGATCAGCGCCTTGCAATTGGGTGACCATATTCCACTGTTTCTCAGCATCGCTGCGGGCCTGCGTACCGCTGCCCTGGACCAATGGTTTGGCCGCGAGATTCCGCTGGTGCGGGCCATGCCGAACACGCCAGCCCTGGTGCGTGCGGGCGCAACCGGTTTGTACGCCAACAATCAGGTGACGACCAAGCAGCGTGAGATCGCCGAAACCATCATGCGCGCCGTGGGCATCACGTTGTGGCTGGAAGATGAGGCCCAACTCGATGCCGTTACCGCCCTCTCCGGCAGCGGTCCTGCCTATTTCTTTTATTTAATGGAAGCTATGGAACGCGCCGGGCAACAACTGGGACTGACTGTCGACACCGCACGCCTGCTCACAGTACAAACAGCATTCGGCGCCGCCAAGCTGGCGCTGGAAGTGGAAGAAGAGCCCAGGGTCCTGCGTGAACGTGTCACCTCCCCCGGTGGCACCACAGAAAAGGCCATCCAACATCTTGATAGCCAGAATACCCGCGACACCCTCATTGCTGCCGTGAAAGCGGCGAAGGATCGCTCAGAAGAATTGGCGCAACTACTGGAGCAGTCATCGTGAACGGCTATGTCCTGAGTTTTTTGCTTTTCGTGGTCGGGATCGTCTTTGGGATTCTGATTTTTACCGTGCTCCTGCGCCTGATACTACAAATCGTGCGCGCTGACTTTTACAACCCGATTAGCCAGTTCATCCTGCGCATGACCAACCCAATGCTGTTACCCTTGCGCCGCATCATCCCCGGCCTGTTTGGCATCGACATGGCAGCCGTGGTCCTGCTGGTCATTATTGAAGCACTGGAAATCGTTGTCACCCACCTGCTCCAGGGCATCGGCTTGCATACTCCACTGTTGTTTTTGAGCGAACTGGTGGGGATGATCATCCAGCATACAGCGCAGCTGTTTTTCTTCAGCATTCTCATCGTGGTACTCATTAGCTGGATCAATCCAAGTGCAAATTATCACCCCATCGGACAATTGGCGCATCAGATTGCCGAGCCCCTGTTACGCCCAGCTCGCAAAATTCTGCCCCATCTCAACGGCATCGACCTGTCGCCAATCCTCGTTATCATTTTCCTTGCCGCCATCATGTTCATGGTCGCCGCCCCTCTCATCGACTTGCCGCATAAAAGTTTCTAGACATGCCCGGCTGGTATACCTGGCAGGGCAATGAACTGCTGATCAATGTTCATATCCAGCCCCGCGCCCGTCAGGATGAAATTTGCGGAATACATGGTGACGCCCTCAAGATCCGGATTACTGCACCGCCACTAGACGGCAAGGCCAATGCCCACCTGATCGCTTTTATGGCCAAACAATGCCAGCTCAGCAAATCTGCAATAACAGTAATGAGCGGGCTATCTTCTCGCCACAAGCGTTTGCGTCTGCAATTACAAAAACCTAATCTTCCTGAGGTCTTAGCGAAATTTTGTTAATGCTATCCAACAATTAAGACGAAATTAAACTTCCTGCCTGTGATGCCGTTAACACAATGACGGTTGCGGACGCAAAAACCGGGTAAGGAATGATTGCCATTTCACCGCAAAAAAAGCTATATTGATTAACGAGTTACTAGGACTAACCGAGATTATTCCATGGCAGCGGATCGTTTCACGGACCAGATGCAGGCATACGGGCGCTGGAAAGCCACGCTCGTCACTTCCATTCTCAAGTATCAGAAGTGGCTGGAAACCAATAAGATGTCCAGCGTCGATACGGAGCTACGTATCTTCGAGTTACTTGAACAACTCAAATCGGATTCACTCACTATCGCGTTTGTCGCTGAGTTTGCCCGTGGCAAAACCGAATTGATCAATGCGATCTTTTTCTCGGAATACGATCGCCGTTTGTTACCTTCGGAAGCAGGGCGTACCACCATGTGTCCGACGGAATTGTTTTATGACTCGACGGAAGATCAAAGTTATATCCGTCTGCTGCCTATTGAAACCCGATTAGAAGACACCAGTATCTCCGAACATAAAAAACACCCGATTAACTGGACCGGGATCGAGCTCAACACCCACTCTTCCGAAGCCATGGCCCAGGCCTTCCGTGAAGTGGTACGTACCAAGCAAGTCGATCAGGCAACTGCAACCCGGCTGGGCCTGTTTGATCCGGAACGTGACAAAGGTCATCTTAACTCCGACGGTTCGGTAGACGTCCCCATGTGGCGACATGCCCTGATCAGTTTCCCGCATCCCTTGCTCAAGGAAGGCCTGCGTATCCTGGACACTCCGGGCCTCAACGCCATGGGTTCAGAACCGGAACTGACCCTCAACATGTTGCCCAATGCCCAGGCCGTGGTGTTTGTATTAGCAGCAGATACCGGCGTGACCAAATCCGACATGGAAATGTGGACCCATCACGTTCAGCAACTGGATGCCGATGCGCGGCATGCCCGTCTGATTGTATTGAACAAGGTCGATACCTTGTGGGATGAACTCAAGGATAACGCCACGGTACAGAATACCATCCAGGCACAGTGCAATACCGCAGCAAAGATGCTCGGCGTGGACACAAAGAGTGTATTCCCGGTCTCGGCGCAAAAAGGCCTGCTGGCCAAGATTCGCCATGACAAGGATCTGCTCACCAGGAGCAACATTCTGTCGCTGGAAACCATCCTCTCTACTGACATCCTGCCCAAGAAGCAGGAGATTGTGCGTGATAGCGTGGTCGGTGAGATCGGCAGTATGGTCAAGCAATCACGTGATCTGATCGCTTCCCGTCTGAATGATGCCAACAAGCAACTCAAGGAACTGCAGAGCCTGAGTGGCAAGAACGAGGATGTGATTTCACACCTGTTGAAAAAGACCCGCACCGAGCAGGCGGTGTATTATAAGAGTGTGGAAAGTTTCCAGGCCAACAAAAAACTGTTCAATGATCAGCACAGCGCCCTACTTGGTACCCTGAGTCTGAATGAACTGGATCAGTTGATGACCCAGACCCGCAAAGATATGGCTGGGACCTGGACTACCGTCGGACTGAAAAACGGAATGAAAGAATTCTTTGACGTCATCGCCAATACCATCAAGCAAGCCTCGAGTCAGACGGATAAGGCAAACATGCTGGTGCAGGGTATTTATCGCAAGTTCAATGCCGAACATGGTCTGGGTGACACCAAACCCAAATTATTCAGCATGAGTAAATACAAACGCCAAATGGATCGTCTGTATCACGAAGCAGAGGCATATCGTAAAAGCCCGGTGACCACCATGACCGAGCAAACTTTCGTGATCAAGAAATTCTTTATCTCCATGGTTAGCCACGCCCGCAATACCTTTTTCAATGCCCACCAGGAAGCGGAGAGCTGGGGTAAGGCTGCCATGGCGCCGCTGGTCGCACGGATCAAGGAACACAAGGATCAAATGGAAAAACGCCTTGAGAGTCTGCGCAAGATCAATGAATCACGCGATACTCTGCAGGCACGCATCGCAGAATTGGAGAATGCAACCGAAAACCTGAACAGCCAGTTGGCGGATTTAAATACCCTGATGGAAACCTTAAGTCAGCCACTCGACAGTTTTATTGATCGCGACCAGGCTCAAGTCGCCTAAGAAAGCCATGCGCGCAATATCAATAACACGCCCACTTCGGTGGGCGTTTTTATTTGGGTTGCTATATTCAGTGCGCCATATGGCCAGTCATGGGCTGCCAGGCCTGCCAGATAAAGTATAAACCAAAGCCGATCACCATCATGCCGGCCAGATAGCGCACTACCGGCCGACGCAACTGTTGTCGCAAAGCACCTGCCAGCAAACCCATGGCCAGCAGATTGGGCAGGGTACCCAGCCCGAAGCTAAACATGATCGCAGCACCATTGATGCCACTACCACTGCCCAGAGCAGTAGTCAGTACACTGTAGACCAGCCCACAGGGTAACCAGCCCCATACCAGGCCGACAAAATAGGCTTGCGGCACACTGCGCACCGGGATCAGGGTTCGGGCAAACGGCTCGACGCGTCGCCAAAGCGCACCACCAATCTGCTCGACCTTGACCAGGATTCGCCACAGGCCAGCCAGATACATGCCCAGCAGGATCATGAACACACCGGAGAAGGTTTGCAGAGACTGGTGCACAAGATGTGAGCCGGTGCCACGCACGGCAACTTCGCCAAGCCAGCCAAATATATACCCGGCAATCGCGTAACTGGTGATACGACCAAAGTTGTAGTTCAACTGCAGCAGAAAGTGCCGCAGCCTGCCGGCTCGCTGATCGAGTCCCATGCTCAATACCCCGGCGATACCACTGCACATGCCGACACAGTGGACACCACCGAGTAGACCGATGATGAAACTTGAGATTAGAAAAGAATTGTTAATCATGCCGTACCCTATTAGCGCTTTAAATCGATGGTCGTATTCACTCGAGCGGGGAGCGGTATATTAAGTAAATAATCAGTAAAATGACAGGGATCCCCATCAACGCCGTGATCAGGAAAAAGGTCTGATAATCAGTCGCATTGACGATCGCCCCGGAGTAACCGCCGATCACCTTGGGTAACAGAGTCATGAGTGAACTGAAAATCGCATACTGGGTCGCGGTAAATGAAATATTCGTGAGACTCGACAGATACGCGACAAAAGCCGCACCAGCCAGGCCGGCACTGAGGTTATCCGCGGCAATCACGAGTTTCAAAAAATTCAGGTCATTACCGATGTTGGCCTGGATGATGAACAGGATATTGGTAGCAGCTGACAGAATCGCCCCTAGCAACAAGATCCGTAACACGCCAAAACGGACAGACAGCACACCACCGATGAAGCCGCCGAAGATAGTCATGATCAGGCCATATAATTTCGCGTAGTTGGCAATTTCATCCGGGGTAAACCCGACATTCAGATAAAATACGTTGGCGATCACTCCCAGAACAATATCCGAAACACGGTAAAACCCGATCAGTAATAAAATGAAGACCGCCGCTTTCTGGTAACGTCGAAAAAAATCGGCCACCGGCTCCAGATATGTCTGCCTGACCATGGCGGTATTCACTACGTTAAACAGTACACACAGATAAGCCGCAGCGATTGCAAGTAACAAAGCAACCGCTAATCTGCCTAACTGACCGAAGAATTCAGCGACCGGCCCATTCAAGCCACCAGCGTGCATCAGGAACTTGTGAATAATGGACGCCGGATTTAGATACACAAAGCCAAGTACAAACATCGAGGTAGCGAACACAAACATCAACAGGAATCGAGCATAATCACTCAAGGAATGTAAATAAGTACCCCGTGCCCGATTCAAATCCGGCTCGGGTATCATAAAGGTGGCCGAAACACCAACCAGCATCAGCCCCGCCATGACCAGAAAGATTTTCTGCCACACCAGATATTCATAGGTATCGCCAGCACCAAACCAGCTGATCATCTTCAAGGCAAAAAAGCCAGACATGATCATGCCAATCCGGTAACCGGCAATATAGGTGGCAGACATTGCTGCCTGATACTCTTCACTTTGTGATTCAATCCGATAGGCATCGATGGCAATGTCCTGGGTTGCCGCGGAGAAACCCATCATTACCGCAGCATAGGCCATGGTCGCGACATGTTGCGCGGGATCTGTCATCGCCATCCACACGATAGCTGTCATAATGCTAAGTTGTGAAAGCAACAACCAGCTACGGCGGCGTCCCAGGCGTGCGTATAAAAAAGGTAGCGGCAGTTTGTCGACAATAGGAGCCCACACGAACTTGAATGAATAACCCAGTGCTGCCCAACTGAATTGGGTGACAATCTCGCGGTTTACACCCGCCTGGGTCAGCCAAACAGATAATGTCCCAAAGATCAATAATAAGGGCAGGCCGGCGGAAAACCCGAGGAACAACATTCTGAGGACTTGTGGCTGCCGGTAGGTCAGCAGCGACTCACGCCAGCTATGTTTACTCAGTAATGGCAAACTTGAAACGCCTTCGGACTACTAGATATCGTAGTCGATGATCAAGGGAGCGTGATCCGAAAACCACTTGTCTTTGTAGATCGAGGCTTTTTTGACGGTCTCTTTCAGACCCGGCGTGATGATCTGGTAGTCGATGCGCCAACCCACATTTTTTTCGCGCGCCTGCCCGCGATTGGACCACCAGGTATATTGTTCGGCACGCTGGTCGACCACACGGAAGGCATCCACATAGCCGACCTGATCAAATAACTTATCCATCCAGGCACGCTCCTCCGGAGTACAACCAGAATTTTTCTGATTGCCTTTGAAGTTCTTGATGTCGATCTCCTTGTGCACGGTATTCCAGTCGCCGCAAATGATGTATTCACGTTTTTTGCGGCGCATGTGCTTCAGTTCCTCTAGCATCTTGTCCATGAAGCGCAATTTATTCTGATGACGCTCTTCACTGGAGGAACCGGAGGGTAAGTAAAATGAGGCAATACTCGTCTTGCCAAAGTCAGCCTGGATATAGCGTCCCTCGCTATCGCAATGATCCCAGCCCAGGCCATTGAGTACCTCATCCGGTTCCTGTTTGCAGAAGAGGGCCACCCCACTGTAACCTTTTTTCTGGGCATCAAAGTAGTAGCAGTGATAATTCTTGGGATAAAAGATCTCGGCGTGTAACTGGTGTTCCTGTGCCTTGGTTTCCTGAATACAAACTACGTCGGCGCGCTGATGACTGAGCCAGGTAAAGAAACCTTTTTTCTCCGCGGAACGGATGCCATTGACGTTGGCCGTGATCACTCGCATAAGACTTATCCTGAATTTTGAATCTGTGTATGATACACACTTCGACTTCCTGATAGAAAACCTATATCCATGCAAGCTTACCAACGCGAATTTATCGAACTGTCATTACAAGCCGAGGTCCTGCGCTTTGGCGAATTCAAACTCAAATCCGGACGCACCAGCCCCTATTTTTTTAACGCGGGCCTGTTTAACGATGGTCGTGCCCTGGCCCGACTGGGGCAATATTACGCCGACGCAATTGTTGACAGCGGGATTGAGTTCGATGTGCTATTCGGCCCGGCCTATAAAGGCATCACCCTCGCCGCCAGTTGCGCCATCGCCCTCGCCGAGAAACATAACCGCTCTGTCCCGTATTGCTTCAATCGCAAGGAAGCCAAGGATCACGGTGAAGGTGGCAATCTGATCGGTGCCCCGCTGTCCGGTAAAGTCCTGATCATTGACGACGTCATTACCGCAGGCACCGCGATCCGTGAATCCATGCAAATTATCGGAGCAGCGGGTGCACAAGCAGCCGGCGTGGTCATTGCCCTAAACCGCCAGGAACGGGGCCAGGGTACCCGTTCTGCCATCCAGGAGGTCGAGGACAACTACCAGATCCCGGTCATCAGTATCATCAGTCTTGAGCACCTGGTCGCTTACATTACCCAGAATGCAAAATATTCACAGTATTTGCCGGCCATCCAGGCCTACCGTGAGGAATACGGGATTTAGCCGAATAGCCGGGTTCGGCCGAGCAATAGCATAATGCCAACCAAAAACGTCACGATTTCATAGGCACGCTTGATCCAGCGATTGCCCTTGGCAATAGACCAGTGCGCGCCGACATAGCCACCCAGCAGGGACCCGACGATCAGTGCCGGTAACCAGGCCCAGTGAATAATCCCGTGCAGACCGAGGGTCAAGGCACCAGTGCCATTCCAGAACAGACCCACCAGCACCAGGGTATGTGCCACAGCCTGTTTGTAATCCAGGCCAAACCAGCGAATCAGCCAGAGCGTGACAAACAGACCGGTTCCCGAAGTTAAGGACCCGTTCAGAATGCCGATGATAAATAAGACGGAACCGCCGAGCATCAGACCCTGTCGGTCACGATGACGCAACTCGGCCTGCTGACCCAGGCCGGGCTTGAAGAATGAATAAAGCCCGAGACCCATGGTCAAAAACCCTAATGCCATCTCAGCGATGCGATCGGGTATAAACAAGATGAAATTGGCGCCGATAACCACTCCAGGAACGCCGGCGACTAACAGGGTAATGATGAAATGGCGTTCCAGGTTATGTTCGCGGGCATGGCGAATAGTTGCGCCGATACCCAGAAAGACCGTGGCCAGTTTGTGGGTTGCAAGTGCTGCACCGAAGGGCAGACCAAGGAAGATCAGCAGTGGTAATTGCAACAGGCCAGCGCCACCGCCGGCAAAGGCAGAAAAGGCGTTGGCCAGAAACGAGGCCACTAACAAGAGAATTTGATCAATCACACAGAAGCGAGTTTAATTGCTATTTAACATGATGTTATCGTCACAAAGTGGCGAGTTCTACCAAAGGAATAGATAATCCGATGACAAGTAAGCAAAAGTATCTGCAGCTCATTCTCAGCGTGCTTATTACCATGACAGCGCCTCTACTCTGCCAGGCCGCAGGTGGCAGCAAAGGCTCAGGCCGTACAATTAAATGCTGGAAAAACGATCTGGGCATACGTGAGTGTGGCAGTATCGTACCACCGGAATACTCCCAGCGCCGGATAGAAGTGCTGAATGATCGCGGCCTGGTTGTCCAGGTCATTGAACCGGCTAAGACCCGGGAACAGCTGGAGAAAGAACGCGCAGAGGAAGCAAGACGCAAGGCGATCGAAGACGCCAAAAAGGAACAGGCCCGCCAGGACTCCATTTTGCTCAATTCTTACGCCACCGAGCGTGACCTGATCATGGCTCGTGATACCAATCTCAGGTCAGTCAACGGTCAGCTGGACATTGCTGAGAATAATCTGAAACTGCTACAGAACAATCTCAGTGATTTACAAACTCGCGCCGGCAATTATGAGCGCAGCGGTAAAAAACCACCCACGCAACTCATCGATCAGATTAATCAAACCAAGCGACAAATTGCGAAAAAGCAAACTGCCATCGAAAAACAAAAACAGGAAGAGTCCGCCATGGAAGAGCACTACGATACAATGTTGACACGCTACCGCAAGCTTAAAGGAATAAAACCTACTTTAGACACGACGCCAGCATCTGCCACTGCTGCTCCCAGTGCGCCAGCGGCGACACACTAAAGCCACTGCGGACGAATTGCTGGATCCGACCCTCTACCAGGCACAGCATCAAATTGGCCTGTGCCTGGACCGGTGAAACCGGTTTGAGCTCACTATTTGCCTCACCTTCACGCAAGATCTGCTTGAGCTGGGTCTCCAGGCGCTCATAAAACTTGTCAATGCGTTTTCGTAGGCGCTCGGTTTCCCCCAGCAGCACATCACCGCTCAACAGGCGCGTTATTCCGGGATTCTTGTCGGCGAAACCCAGCGCCACGGTCAGTATTTTCTGACAGCGGCCGTGCATACTCTTTTCATCTTCCAGAATGCGGTTGACCAGACTGAAAACACTGTCCTCAATAAACTCAATCAATGCCTCAAGCATTTTGGCCTTACTGGGAAAATGTCTATACAGCGCCGCTTCCGAAACCCCCACCGCCTTGGCCAGGCCAGCTGTGGTAATCGGTTCACCTGGGGATTTCTCCAGCTCCATGGCCAGGGTTTCGAGGATCTGTTGTCGTCGTGAAATTTTTTGCTCGTTCATCATTAGCCCATGATCAAGGTGCCGACACCTTCGCTGGTCAACACTTCCAGTAACACTGCGTGCTCGACGCGTCCATCGATAATTTGCGCGGTATGCACACCAGATCGCACGGCATCAAGGGCACAGCCCACCTTGGGCAACATACCGCCGTGAATCACGCCATCTCTGATCAACTGATCGACCTGCTCGGCTTTCAGGCCAGTTAGCAATTGCCCCTCCTGATCCAGCACACCTGTGGTGTTGGTGAGCAGAATCAGCTTCTCGGCATTCAGGGCCATGGCCAGTTTTCCTGCAACCAGATCGGCATTGATATTGTACGACTGACCATCCTCTCCCACACCGATGGGTGCGATCACCGGGATAAAATCGTCCTTAACCAGCATTTGCACGACCGACGTATCAATACTTGCCACCTCGCCCACATGACCAATATCAATAATCTCCGGCGCATCCATCCCCGGAGTCTGTTTGGTAATTTTCAGTTTCTTGGCACGGATTAGATCCCCGTCCTTGCCGGTCAGACCCACGGCCTTACCGCCCTGACGATTGATCAGATTGACAATCTCCTTGTTGACCAGACCACCCAGTACCATTTCCACCACATCCATGGTCTCACTGTCAGTTACCCGCATACCCTCGATAAACTGGCTTTCCTTGCCGATCTGCTTGAGTAAACTGCCAATCTGCGGGCCGCCACCATGCACAACGACCGGGTTCATACCAACCAGTTTCATCAGGACGATATCGCGGGCAAAACCACGTTTCAGATTTTCATCCACCATGGCGTTACCGCCATACTTGATGACCATGGTTTTGCCCTGGAAACGCTGGATGTACGGCAGAGCTTCGCTCAAAACATTGGCAATATTTTTTGCTTGGGATGGATCGAGGCTCATCAGTTCTGATTTGTTAGTTAGTGAGTGTTTACATCATAATGTTTTTTTTTATGTAACGCACTCATCCTGACTGAATATTTTTAATTTTTCAGGTACACAACAAATCGCATATTCACGCAGGAATATAGTTAAACAGGGAAAAGTATTATTAAAGTCAATCGCACACAATGTGTGCGATTGACTCAACCAAGAAAACAAACGGTCAGAACGGTAATTTCAAATCCTGCTTCACTGCCAACATTTGTGCCTTGAATAATTGCTGGATGCGTCCGAGAGCACGCGCGTCCTTACCTTCAAAGCGCAATACCAGCACAGGCGTGGTATTCGAGGCTCGTACCAGTCCCCAGCCATCAGTAAAATCGGCGCGTATACCGTCGATCATGGTAACGTTGGCATCGCCGAAATCGGCTTTCATCATCAGCTCATCCATGAATTTATGCGTCTCACCCTCGCGCATTTGTACGTTCAGTTCGGGGGTATTCACCGCATCAGGCAACGAGGCAAATACTTCATCGGATTTTTGTCCAGTCTTGGACAGGAGTTCCAGTAGTCTGGCCCCGGTATACAAACCGTCATCAAATCCATACCAACGATCATTAAAAAAGACATGACCGCTCATTTCACCCGCCAACAGTGCTCCTGACTGTTTCATTTTGGCCTTGATCAGTGAGTGACCGGTCTTCCACATGATCGGCTCACCGCCCTTCTCCCAGATAACTCGGGTCAGGTTGTTGCTGCACTTGATGTCGTGAATGATTTGCGCACCATGATTGCTGGCCAGGATATCAGCGACAAACAGCATCAGGTAACGATCAGGGTAAATAATCTTACCGCTGGCATCTATCACACCCAGCCGATCGCCATCACCATCGAAAGCCAGCCCCACATCAGCACCTTTGCTTTTCACCGTGGCGATCAGGTCCTTAAGGTTTTCCGGTTTGCTCGGATCCGGGTGATGATTGGGAAAATTGCCATCGACATCGCAATAGAGTTCCGTCACCCGGCACCCCATCGATTTGAATAACAGCGGAGCAATTGCACCCGCCACACCATTACCGCAATCGATAACGATATTCATCGGGCGTTTGAGCTTGACGTCGCCAGTAATGCGCTCGATATAAGCCTTGCCAACAGACTGATTAGCATAAGCGCCTTCACCGCTGGTAAAGTTATCCTGTTCAATACGTTCGCGTAACGCCTGGATCGTATCACCCGATAAGGTGTCACCACCCAACATCATTTTGAAACCGTTATATTGTGGCGGGTTGTGGCTGCCGGTCAGCATTACACCGGTACCCTCTGCCAGTACGGTTGCTGCATAATACAGAAGCGGTGTTGGCAGCATGCCGATGTCTATCACATCAACTCCAGCCTGCTGTACGCCTTTGACAAAAGCACCACCGAGTTCCGGCCCGGACAGGCGCCCATCTCGTGCGAAGGCCATCTTCGTGATTCCGCGTTCAGAAGCAGTACTACCGAATGCACGGCCGATCAGAAACGCATGCTCAGCAGTTAGCGAGGTACCGACAATACCGCGGATGTCATAAGCCTTGAAAATTTCCCTGGGCGGCTTTGCCGGAGCCTGCTGACCTGGTGTGCTAGCTGAGCCAGTGGCAACGGCTGTTTGGCCCGAGGTTGTCGCAGTGGGACGTGTCACAGGCGCATTCTGGGTCATGGCATGGGGCTCAAGTTGCATATTGGGATCGCGCACACTGAATACTGCTTTTTCCTGTAGAGTTGTAGATGTGGATGCCGGACGCATTGCGGAACTCACTTCCGATTCATCCAGCTCCTCCACGCTGACGCCGCCGTCGAATACGGAAAGTTGATCTAATTGTCCCATGCTTGCCGCAGTCACATTAATTGCATTGGGGTCGTGATCGCGTTCGCGCTCACCGCCTGACTTGTCCTGTAGTTCATCAAGACGGCGGGCAACCTCAGCAAATTCAGGTAGCACCAAATGGTAACCATGCTGGCGGACACCACGTATTGTGTCCGCACTCAGCTGAACGAGATTATTGGCATCCTGACGTACGGTGTTACTAACAGAGCGTTTGAGGGAAAAGAAGACGAATCCCATCAGGACTACGCCTAGCAGGTAGAAAAATACCGCTTGCAGCGTTATTGGCAAAATAGTCTCGGCGGCAGGAGACCAGACCGCTACTTTCCAGCGCGTCCCCTGGACATCATGGTAGATCGATAATGGATTGCGTAAACTATTATCGCCCGCTTTGGC
The DNA here is from genome assembly GCA_040235555.1 of Thiohalomonadales bacterium. Lineage (GTDB taxonomy): Bacteria > Pseudomonadota > Gammaproteobacteria > UBA6429 > Thiohalophilaceae > RI-92. Next base: position 18,536 of record JBECKZ010000156.1, read on the forward strand.
CAGCACAACTGCCGACTGGTCACCCGACTGTTGTACCAATTCAACATAGAGGTCACGGGCAACGTCCTGCGTCCAGGAGGCCAGCACTTTCACATTGAGAGCCAACTGCAACACCCCAATGGGCTGCCCCTGGTCCAGTACCGGTCGCACGATCTCGACATGTTGTTGTGGTGTATTGGGAGCATGGACTTCAACAGCTGGTCGCATGTCGCCACGTTCCACGGAATTGATTAAGTCCAGGCAGGCATAACCGATAGGTGGCTTGGCATTATCATCCAGATGCGCAGCCCCACGGCGAAATATGCGCAGGGCCAGGGCAAAGGGAAACGCCTGCGATAACTCGTTTGCCCGTTTGTTTAGCGCAGTATCATCTCCAGTCTTGATCAGGCTGACCAACTCCGGATCACGCGCCATGCTTTCCAGGGAAGTCGTGTAGGATGCCACGGCACTGGTAAGTTGATAGGCAACGCTTTTTACAACCGTATCACCCGCGGTGCGTTGCTGCATACGGATCTGATTATAAGAGGCATACTGGCTCAGCCAGAATGTGAGTGCAAAAATCAGAACAAAAAATAAAAAGCCGGTTAAAGTAACAGTATTGAGAGTAACTCCACCCAGTTTGCCCGGTTTTTGCGCACGTCTACGAGCGCGACTGCCTCGACGTCTAGCCATGTATTTGTCTGTTCACGATTGGTTGAAAAATGAATGAATCAGGCGCGTCCTGTATGTCCGAAACCACCATCAGCTCGGTGACTCTCCCCAAATTCATCGACTATCTGCAATGCCGCCTGCACGACCGGTACAAACACCAGTTGTGCGATTCGATCACCGACTTCGATGGTAAAAGATTCATTACCACGATTCCAGCAGGAGATAAATAATTGTCCCTGATAATCTGAATCGATCAGTCCGACCAGGTTTCCCAGCACGATGCCGTGTTTGTGTCCAAGCCCGGAGCGCGGCAAAATCACCGCTGCCAGTGCCGGATCCTCGATGTGGATGGCCAGTCCGGTTGGAATTAATGTTGTCTCGCCAGGTGCAATCGTCAACGCGGTATCCACACAAGCACGTAAATCCATTCCTGCAGAACCATGAGTTGCGTATTCAGGTAACGGAATTTCTTTGCCAATGCGTGAGTCGAGTATTTTTAATTGTACATCGCGTTTCAAAACCAGTTTCCCCTTCGTTGTTATTGCGTAAACTTGCTACAGAAATGCATTAACTGTCCGAATGTTTATTAAAGTGCAGAATGTTATCACTCGTTAGCGCGGATTTGTGCCGCACCTGATACCGCTGTGCGATATGTCCAACCAGCTCACGTGCCAGTTTGACTTTCGAGGCAAGGGGCAATTCCAGTTCACCCTCACGCCATACAAGACGCAGGGCATTTTCATCACTGCCAAATCCACCTTGCCCGGCCTGCACTCCGACCCAATTGGCGGCGATCATGTCGACGCCCTTCTCATGCAGTTTATTGCGAGCATGATGTTCTAAATTATCGGTCTCCGCAGCAAATCCTACACAAAAAGTTGCGGGATAGCGGCGTTTCACGCCGGCCAGGATATCCGGATTACGCACCAGGGTCAGGCTCACGGTCTCTGCATCCTTTTTGATCTTGCTGCTAGCGACCGTCTCTGGCCGGTAATCTGCCACCGCAGCCGCACCTATATATATGTCGACGTCTTCCATCCGGCTCATGACCGCATCATGCATATCCTGGGCACTCACAACGGGAATATGTTGCACCCCGTCGGGCACTGGCAGACACACAGGACCACTTACCAGCGTGACGCGCGCGCCGGCTTCAAAAGCGGCGGCAGCGACCGCATATCCCATTTTGCCGGAGGAGTGATTGGACAGATAGCGCACCGGGTCGATGGCCTCTTGGGTCGGGCCGGCAGTGACCAACACGTGTAGGCCGGCCAGGGCCCCGGTTTCGAAGACTTCCGCCAATTGACCCACCAGTTGCAGTGGTTCCTGCATCCGCCCAGGGCCGGAATCACCGCAAGCCTGATCACCGCTATCCGGGCCGAAAATCAAAACCCCACGGCTACGCAACACCCGAATATTGTCTTCCGTGGCCGGATCAGACCACATTTTATGATTCATGGCCGGCGCGACTGCCAGGGGTACGTCACTGGCCAGACACACAGCCATCAATAAGTCGTCGGCCCGCCCCATACGCAAGCGGGCCAGAAAATCGGCACTGGCAGGGGCCACCAGGATGGCGTCGGCCCAACGGGCCAATTGGATATGGCCCATCCCCGCTTCCGCACGGGTATCCAGTAAATGCTCATGCACGGGGTTGCCGGAAAGGGCCTGGAAGGTCAGCGGGGTGACAAACTCCACGGCAGCGCGGGTCATGATGACACGGACCTCGGCGCCATGGTCACGCAGGCGGCGAATAACCTCGCCTGCTTTGTAAGCGGCGATGCTCCCGGTCACGCCGAGTACGATGCGTTTATTACTCAATCGTTCCAACATGGCTGTACGTCCTTGGCTACCAGCCCATTATAGCTTGCCTGCCCCATCGGATTGGCATAAGTTTATCGCGCTGGATGCAAAACATTTTCTAACTCTTCGACATGGAGGTCGACGATGCTACCCATTACCCAGTGGCCTGCCCACGAACGTCCCCGCGAACGCCTGCTCAAACATGGCCCGCAAGCCCTCAGTGATGCCGAACTACTCGCTATTTTCCTGCGCACCGGGATCAGCGGCAAAACAGCGGTGGATTTGGCGCGTGAATGCCTGCAGGACTTCGGCGGGCTGCGCAACCTGCTTATCGCTGAACAAGACCGCTTTTGCCGACTCAAGGGCCTGGGCCAGGCCAAATACGCCCAATTACAGGCCGTACTGGAGATGGCCCGGCGCCATCTGGCCCAATCCCTGACCCAAGGTGAGGGAATCAGTCACCCCAGCCAGGCCAAGGACTTTATCCATGCCAAGTTACGGGATTACCCACATGAGGTCTTCGCCTGCCTGTACCTGGATAATCACCACCGGGTGATACGTTTTGAAGAACTGTTTCGTGGCACGATTGATGGTGCCAGTGTCCACCCGCGCGAAGTAGTTAAGGCCGCCCTGCGCCATAATGCGGCAGCTCTAATTCTGGCCCATAACCACCCTTCCGGGGTAGCGGAACCCAGCGCAGCCGACCGGCATATCACCGACCGTCTGAAATCCGCCCTGCAACTGGTAGAGATCCGGGTCCTGGACCACCTGGTGGTCGGGGATGCTGGCTGTGTTTCCTTTGCAGAACGGGGCTGGTTATAGGGGTCTGCCAGCTTGCTAAACTCAGGCCGATTCCGTAAAATTCGCGCTCTTTTTCGCAACAGCAAGCTGAAGTGGGAGCCAATCATGGCCAGAGTATGCCAAGTAACCGGAAAACGCCCGATGGCGGGAAACAATGTGTCACACGCCAACAACAAGACGCGTCGCCGTTTTCTGCCGAACCTGCACACACACAAGTTCTGGGTTGAGTCCGAACAACGTTTTGTGAAGCTGCGCGTCAGCTCCCACGGCATGCGTATTATCGACAAGAAGGGTATCGACGCCGTATTAAACGATATCCGCCAACGTGGCGAAAACGTCTAAGGAGTAAGTCATGGCCAAGGGTGCACGTGAAAAAATACGTTTGGTCTCCAGCGCCGGGACCGGGCATTTCTATACTACGACCAAGAACAAGCGGACCATGCCGGAAAAGATGGAGATCAAGAAATTCGATCCCGTCGTTCGCCAGCACGTCATTTATAAAGAAGCCAAGATCAAGTAACTGATTTTTGCCGGGGATCTGATTAGCAGGTCCCCACACCTACCTGCTGTACTTGCCCACCGCACGTTGAATTATTCCGGATTTACCCGCGTTAGCAATAAATTCCCGCTTTGATCTTTGACTGCCTGCCAACCTGGCGCCAGATAGGTGGTCGAGATCGTTTCCGTGATGAGGGCCGGCCCCTGTATAGGTTCCTGCACTGAGATACTGTTACGCTGCCATAGTTGCGCAGGGATATTGATCCCGTGCAGTGAAACAGTTTGCACAGGCATTACTTGCGACACTTGCGCTGTTTGCAACAACGGTTTTTCAGCTTCACTGAACAAGGCGACACGCACATTCACGAACTCCAGTGGCGCATCCAGGGCATGGCCATAACGTTGTTCGTGCAACTCATGGAAAGCATGCGCAGTCTGCTCCATTCCTTGCCAGGCGACATTGAGATAATACGATTGACCCTGATAACGCACATCCACGCTACGCACTATATGCAGTGCATCTGATTCGACCCCTTCTGCCATCAGTTCAGTCTGACCTTGTGCAATCAGTGGTGCATACAGTGCATCCAAGGTTTGCGCATTGCAGTCTTGTAATAGCTGATTAATGGTTTGCGACAACTGGCGTGATCGTGGTGCTACCAGCATCCCCAGTGCGGATAACACCCCGGCATGCACCGGCACCATCGCCTCCGGGATGTCCAGCGCCTCTGCCAGGGCGCACACATGCAAACCACCCGCACCACCAAATGACACCAATGTTAATTCGCGTGGGTCGATGCCACGTTGCACCGACATCACACGCAGGGCCTGGGCCATGTGTTCATTTGCCAGCTGTACGATCCCCAAAGCGGTCTTCGAGACATCCAGTTGTAACTGTTCGGCTACGGCCGCCACCGCCTGATATGCCGCAGCTTCATCCAACGCCATGTCTCCACCGAGAAATGCCTCTGTCCGTAAACGGCCCAGCACCAGATTGGCATCGGTCACCGTCGCCTGTGTCCCGCCCTTGCCATAACAAGCCGGCCCAGGATCTGCCCCGGCGGACTGCGGCCCCACTTGTAACAAACCGCCGCTGTCAACACTGGCAATAGAGCCACCACCAGCACCGATGGTATGCATATCAACCATGGGAACCGCCACCGGATAATCGCCGATGCGCCCCTCATTGGTTAGTTGCAATTCTCCTTCGATTAAGGCGACATCGGTGGAGGTACCGCCCATATCAAAAGTAAGCAAGCGTTCACGTCCGGTCAGTTGCCCGATAAACCGCGCTGCGGCAAGACCACCGGCGGGACCTGAGAGCAGCATACGCACGGCATGCCGACCTGCCTGCTCCGCGGCTACCGTGCCACCCGAACTTTGCATCACTGAGATTTGCGCACCCGCTGCACCCAAACATAATCGTTGCAAATAGCCCTGCACCAATGGACCGACATAACTGTTAAGCCAGGTGGTCATACCACGTTCGTATTCTTTATACTCAGGCAGAACCTCAGAAGAACGGGAAACGAAAAGTTCCGCGGGCATCACTGCCGCAATCTGTTTTTCGAAACCATCATCGAGATAGGAAAACAGTAAATTGATTGCCACGGCAGTCGGGGCCAACTGCTTTATCTGCTCGGTGAGTTGTTGCAGATCCGCTGCCGTCAACGTTTCAATCACTTCACCCTGTGCCGACAGGCGCCCACCGGTCTCCAGACAATATTCACGCGGCACCGGCGGTGGCACTGGCCTTGGTTGCAGGTTATATAGTTCCTTGCGCGCCTGACGGCCAATCGTGAGCAGGTCACGCAGTCCACGATTCGTGATAAACGCCGTGGGCACTCCCTTGCCCTCGAGCACGGCGTTGGTTGCAACCGTGGAGCCGTGGACTATATAGAGTTGCGCATCCGTCGCGATCTCAGCTAAACCCAGATCGGTAATCCCCTGCAGTATCGCCAGCTCCGGCGCCTTTGGTGTCGATAAGACCTTATGGATGCGAACCTGATGATCATGCCAGAGTACAAAGTCGGTAAAGGTACCGCCGGTGTCGATTCCGAGAAAAATTTTTTTTGGCATATCGCGAGAAAAATCGTGAACCAATCAAACGAAACACGCTCAAACACTTGTTTGTAAAATTTGGGCGCTTATAATTTTGCAGCCCAGCAATACTAGCATAATCAATTAAAAATAACGGTGAGAACAAGAAACCAGGATGAGTAACGAAATCCTCATCGAAGTCACGCACCTCGGTCGACATTATGGCCCGATACAGGCCGTAACCGATATCTCATTCAATCTCCGGCGCGGCGAAGTGCTGGGTTTTCTCGGCCCCAATGGTGCCGGCAAATCCACCACCATGCAAATGCTTACGGGTAACCTGGCGCCGAGTCATGGTTCAGTAAAGATTTGTGGTACCGATCTGCTGGATCAACCCAAAACAGCCAAGGCCCAGATCGGCTATCTGCCAGAACAACCACCGGTGTATCGCGAACTCACCGTTGATGAATATCTGACATTCTGTGCCCGCATTAACCGCATCGGTAAACAACACATCCCAACGGCATTGGCACGCGCGAAAGAACGTTGCGGTCTGGACGAAGTCAGTGGGCGTCTGATTGGTAACCTATCCAAAGGTTTTCAACAGCGCGTTGGCATTGCGCAGGCCATCATTCACTCACCGGCAATTGTAGTGCTGGATGAACCCACTGTCGGTCTCGACCCGATCCAGATTCGTGAGATTCGCAGCCTGATTCGCGAACTCAGCCAGGAACACGGTGTGATCCTCTCGACCCACATTCTGCCGGAAGTGCAAATGACCTGCGATCGCGTGCAGATCATCAGTCGCGGCCACCTGGTCTACAGCGATACCATGGAAAACCTTAATCAGCAAACCGCCGCCACCAGCGTTGTATTGGGTCTGAGCAACAGCGTCAGTGACGATGAACTCATGCAATTACCACAGATCAATCTGGTCGAGCAATTGGCCCCGCAACGCTGGCGTCTGCATTTTAAACCGGATTCCCAACCAACAGCGGACATCGCCAAGGCGGTGATCGATCGAGGCTGGCAATTGCAGGAGTTGAGTCCGGAACATAAAACCCTGGAACAGATCTTCGTCGACATCACCACCGCCGAAGAAATTGCCGCGCATCACAAACCCGTTACCGCGGAGGATGCCGCATGATTTTCACTATCGCCAGCCGCGAAATTCGCAGCATGTTTCTGTCACCACTGGCCTGGGCCATTATCGGCGTGGTGCAATTTATTCTGGCCTGGTTGTTTGCCGCCAGCTTTCAGGACTTTCTAATCAACCAGCAGCCGCGGTTGCATCTGTATTCAATTCCAGTCGGCGTTACTGACTTCGTAGTGGTGCCAATGTATCACGCCGCCGCCTTTGTCATGATGTTTACCATTCCCCTGATCACCATGCGCATCATCAGTGAGGAAAAACGCAGCAATTCAATTTCGCTGTTATTTTCCGCACCCCTGTCTATGACCGAAATCGTGGTGGGCAAATATCTCGGCGTCATCGCCTTCCTCGGCATTATGACTCTTATCTTTACACTGATGCCGCTGTCCCTACTGTTTGCCGGGTCCATTGACTGGGGTCTGCTCGCCAGTGCATTGATAGGTACCTTCATGATGATCGCCGCCTGTGCTGCCATCGGTGTGTTCATGTCGAGCCTCACCGCGCAACCGACGATTGCCGCCATCAGCACCTTTGGCGCCATCCTGTTGCTGTGGATCCTGTACATGGCCGGTGGTAACAGCGGCACCGAGACCTTCACGGTGATGTCCTATCTGTCGATGCTGAATCACCTGCAGGCCTTCGAGCGCGGTATTTTCAATACCAGTGATTTCATCTATTACCTGCTGGTCATCACCATCTTTCTTGTACTGAGTATTCGCCGCCTGGACGGCGATCGTCTGCAACGATAAGCCGCTATGGAAATTACCAACAAGACACGTCGTCAACTGCGTTTTCAGGCCTGGACCTTCATCATCCTGTTCCTGACAGTGATGGGCCTGCTGGGCTGGATTTCCACTCGCTATAATAAGGAACTGGACTGGACCGCCACCGGCCGCAATACCCTGTCCAAGGCCAGTGCTGCGGTACTTGGCAAACTCAAGGACCCGGTGACAATCACCTCCTATGCCAGTGGCGGTAAACTGGGTCCGGCGCATACACGAGTCAGCGAACTGGTAAAACGCTACGAGAAAATCAGCGACAAGATCCATTTGAAATTCGTTGACCCGATGGCCAATCCGGATGAGACCCGCAAGCTGGGTATTCGCACCGACGGTGAAATGATCGTGTCATATCAGGGCCGCACTGAGCACGTCACCAATTTTACCGAAGAAGACCTGACGAATGCGCTGCAACGCCTGTTACGCAATGCTGAACGCAAGATCGTGTTTATCACCGGCCACGGTGAACGTAACCCCCTGGGACATGCCAATTCCGATTTGGGCGAGTTCTTCCAGGCGGTCCAAAGCAAAGGATTCAAAGTCAGCACTCTTAACCTGACCACGTCACTGATAATTCCGCCGGATACCTCAGTACTGGTGATCGCCAGCCCGCAACTGGATTACCTGCCAGGTGAAATTGCCACGATCAAACGTTATGTCGACAATGGCGGTAATCTGTGGTGGATGCAGGAACCCAAGAGCAATGCGCATCTCAAAGCCTTAGCCGATGACCTGCACATCAGTTTTATGGATGGTGTGATTGTAGACCTGGAGATCCGCCTGCTAGGCGTCAGTGATCCCACCATCATCATGGGCCAATACCTGCCGCATGCGATCACCAAGGACTTTAATGTTCTGACCCTATTCCCACGTGTCACCGGTATCAACTACGAGGAAAAGGATAACTGGAAGGTTACGCCGTTTCTCGAGAGCGTCAATCGTAGCTGGCTGGAAACCGGTGCTCTCAAGGGCACAATCCGTTTCGATGCTGGTATGGACGTCAAAGGCCCGGTCAAGTTTGCGATTGCCATGACCCGCAAGGTCAACAATGACAAACAGAATGATAAAGATAAGAGCCAGGACAAGAAACCGGCGCAAGACAACAGCAAAACCCAACGTGTTGTGGTGATGGGGGACGGAGACTTTATCTCCAACACCTATCTCGGCAATCAGGGTAACCAGCAAATGGGTGACAACATCCTTAACTGGCTGACCCACGATGACAACTTCATCAACATTCCTGAACGCAAGGCACCAGGTTCGCACATGGCGGTCAAACCCGACACCATGATTACCCTCGGCATTCTGTATCTGGCCGTCATACCGTTGATTCTGATAGGTGGGGGTGTGTTCATCTGGTTACGCCGTCGCAAACGTTAAGGTGATACGTATGTCATCGCGTAACCTTCTCAACCTGATTCTACTGATCGTGATCGCCGTGCTGGTAGCAGTGGTGGTCTACGAGCCTGGTAAGAAAGTTGCCCCGGTGGTGAAACTGACGAACTTATCCAAATCCGCGATCAACAAGATTGAGATCACCCACATTGGCGCGAAAAATATCGTGCTGGAGAAAAAAGATGGCAAGTGGCAAATGCTTGAACCCTATGCCATGCCCGCCAATGAATTCAAGGCTGATTCCATTACCGAACTCGCCGAGGCCAAATCCACGGCGCAATATCCTATTAAACAGGGTGAAAACCTCAAGTCCTATGGCCTGGATGTCCCGCGCCTGACCGTCACCTTTAACGGCAAGGAAAAACTGGCATTTGGTGGTACCGAGCCATTGAAATATCAGCGCTATGTCCGTGTCGGTGACACCCTGCATCTGATTTTTGATCGTTATTACTATAACCTCAGCTCGGCCGCACCTGAGTTTGTCGAGCACGCCCTGTTACCAGGCTCCCCAAGCATTACCAAACTGGTCCTGCCCAAGCTCAGCCTTACTCTACAAGGTGACAAGTGGCAGGCCCAGCCGCCGATCAAGCAACTGTCTAACGATCAGGTCAATGAACTGCTGGATAACTGGACCGGTGCCCACGCCACCGCGATGCAGGCATATACTCCGGCAAAATCGCCGGAACAGGCCCAGGTCTTTCTCAAGGGTCAGGACAAACCGCTGGTGTTCGATATCTTGCATGAAAAGGATGCCATTGCTCTGGGGCGGGCTGACCTTGGTATCAAATACAAATTCACCGAAGACATCGGCAAAGGCCTGCTGAACCTGCCCGCAAAGATAAAAGCAGAACCAGCGAAATCCACTGGCAAGTCAGCCGACAAGAAAAAATAATTCCACCTGACTGCCAGTTATTTACGGACACTGTCCGTATCGCACCCCACATATTCAAACACCTGCCCAGCCAATCTGTCTCACTGTTCGTCGAGTCAACTTACCGGCCTGAACACAAAGCCTTTGCCAGCTGCACATAAACCCAATATAGTCCGGCACACACCAACACTTGATTAACGCATGCCCGAATTACCTGAAGTCGAAACCACCCGTCGCGGTATTCAACCGCTGATTCAGGGCCACACTATCCAGCATATCCTTGTGCGTGATTCCCGCTTACGCTGGCCCGTGCCGCGTAACCTCAATGCCAGACTTCAGGGCCAGTCCATCCTCGACGTCACGCGACGTGGTAAATATTTGTTGCTGACGACACAGGCCGGCACCCTGATCATGCATCTGGGTATGTCCGGCAGTCTGCGCGTTGTGGCCTGTGACATGCCAGCTGAAAAGCACGACCATATCGATATCGTTCTGGACAACCAACACTGCCTGCGCCTGCGTGACCCGCGCCGCTTCGGTGCCGTGTTGTTTACCGACGGGGATCCGGCACAACATGAATTGCTACGCGATCTCGGCCCGGAACCACTGGACAAGGCATTCAACGCAGAATATTTGTTTCACAAATCGCGCAAGCGCACGGCCTGTATCAAGTCCTTTATCATGGACAGCCATATCGTAGTGGGCGTGGGAAATATCTATGCAAACGAGGCCCTGTTTGCCGCCGGGATCCATCCACGCCGGGCCGCAGGGAAAGTCACCCGTGCGCAATACACTTCACTGGTGCAGGCAATCAAGGATGTGTTACGTGCAGCGATCAAGGCCGGTGGTACTACTCTGCGTGATTTCACCCGCAGTGACGGCAAACCGGGTTACTTTCGTCAGTCCCTGCAAATCTACGATCGTGAAGGTGAACCGTGTCCCAGGTGCAGTAAACCCATATCACTCGCGGTCATTGCGCAACGCGCAAGCTATTACTGCACGCACTGCCAGCACTGACTAGCCGGCGTTAAGGTTCAACCGACCGGCCGCGTGAATCACGCCACGCTGGATCCGCGATACCTGCTTTCCCAGTTCCAGCAACAGACCAGCGAGATGTTGATAATGTTCCTGCTTCAATTCGGTTTCAATTTTTTCCGACAACTGAGTAAGTGTCGGATAACCGAAGTTGCCTGACGTGCCTTTCAGATCGTGCATCTGTTGCCGTAATTCGCCCCATGCCTGACACTGATACAACTGATCAATCCCGGAAACAGTCTCTGGCAAGCTTTGGACAAATCTCAACACCAGTCCCTGAATCTCCGGATCATCATCCTGCAATTGCGACAAGATGGGTGCGTCAACCGAATCGGCTTCATCCACACACAAATAGCAGGATGTTACTTCATATAATTTGTCACGATTGATTGGCTTGGTGAGAAAGTCATTGCAGCCTGCCTGCAAACACAGGTTGCGATCTTCACTGGTAGCATTGGCAGTCAATGCAATGATAGGACCACTGTATCCTTGTGCACGTAAAATTTCTGTCGCCTCGATACCCGACACCAGGGGCATTTGCATATCCATATAAATCAGATCGAACCGGGCATTGCTTGCCTTTGCAACTGCCTCCTGTCCGTTTTCCGCTATCGTCACCTCAGCGCCCATTTTCTCCAGAAACAGTGATAGCAATGTCTGATTTTCCGGGTTGTCTTCTGCCAGTAATACCAGACCGTGTAACTTGTGCCGAATCACAACTGCTGCCGGTGATGGTGCAACCTGCTCGTCATCAAAATCGGCAATGCCGCTTACCATCGGTACTTCAGCCGGATTAACGCAGGGCAGATTTATCGCAAAGGTCGTCCCAACATCGGGTGTGCTAATCACCTGGATGTTTCCGCCCATGAGGTCCACCAGGCGTTTGCTCAGGGCTAGTCCCAGGCCGGTTCCGCCATAGCGTCGGGTGATACTGGAATCTGCCTGTTCGAACGGAGTGAAGATCCGGCTGACCTGCTCCATCGCCATGCCGATGCCGGTATCCGCGACACTGAAGCGCAGGTTCTTGTGCTCGGCATCATACAATACCGAGACGGTCACTTTACCGCTTTCCGTAAACTTGATGGCATTGCTACACAGATTGAGTAAAACCTGACGCAATCGAACCGGGTCACCCATGATGCTTGCCGGCAGCGGAAACGCGTAGAGCATACGAAAGTCCAGTCCCTTGCTGTTCGCCTGCTGCTTTACCAGCGCCTCCACTTCGGACAGCACGACAAAATAATCGACCGGGACTTTCTCGGCCTCCAGTTTGTCGGCTTCAATCTTGGAGAAGTCCAACACGTTGTTGACGATCTGTAATAAATGATCACCGCTGCGCTTGACTGCACGCAACGCCATCACTCGTTCAATCTCGGTCTGATCGGCATCCAGGGCCGACTCGGCATAACCGAGGATGGCCGTTAACGGTGTGCGTATTTCGTGGCTCATGTTGGCGAGGAATTCGCTTTTGGCCTTGCTGGCCGACTCCGCCTTCTCTGCCAGTTCCAGGTTTTCCCGGCGCAGGCGCAAGGAAGACATGATGGCTTTGTTGTAATTGCGTGCAGCCGCGTACAGCACGAGCGTGAATAACAGGATGTTTACCCCGAAGCCACTATGCACCGCATTCTCATAGGTAAACTGCCAGGTCGCCAGCGGCAATAATGCCGGCAGGATAAACGTCAGGTATGCCTTGACGGTGGAACCATGCGCCGAAATCGCGACGAGCGAGACCCCGCCGAGGGTAACGATGATCAAGGTCTGGTGTAGATATGAGGGTGTGACGATCATCAAAAAGCCACTGCCGCCCCAAACCAGCCCCACGAAGAAAATAATGATCAGATATACCCGAAACCATTTAGGCAAGTCAGCATCGGCAGGCTGTCTGCGCCGATAGAGCGTATAAAACACCAGGCGCACAAAACTGATCAGAAAAGAACAGGCTACCCACAGCAGCAGCCAGAAACGCTCGGTCGACGACCAGAGTACAGCAGCCTCGACAGCCACCGTGGCCATACCGCCATACAGGACATTCACCGACTGGGTGAACAGCAGGCGCACCTGTTCGCAGCCGACATCGACACCGGTCAACGGCTGTGGGGTATGCGTCACAGAGGTATTGCTTGCGCCCATGCGCTATGTCCTTCTAGCAAAACATCACACCCTGTATCGGCCACCACCAATAGGGTCTTAGCCATGTGGATAAAAATCCGCTCCACGCACCACATTGGTGACTATGATGTTTTACCTTCCCTGGGATGCACTAAGAGAACTTATTTTTTATTCGACCTGCGCCGCACCTTCCACGCGGGGATCACTGGCGGCACTCAGGGCATGCCGGCGTTTATCCAGTATTACCAGCTGCATGTTGCCATAGCCACTATCCAGTTCATGCAGCTGATAGCCCATGAACTGCAGATCCGCCTGCTGTTCCTTGCTGAAGGCAGCGGGCTCGAACTGCACCACATCCGGCAGATACTGATGGTGAAAACGCGGTTGCGCCACGATCTGTTGTGCGCTCTTGCCGTCGATAAAGGCGAGGATGCCCTCGAACACCATGGTAATAATGCGGCTACCACCCGGGGTCCCGATGATCGCCAGCCGGTCCTTGTTCTCGACAAAGGTAGGGCTCATGCTCGACAACATGCGTTTGCCCGGTGCAATCGCATTGGCCTCGGCCCCGACCAGGCCATAGACGTTGGGGGTACCTGGTTTGGCTGAGAAATCGTCCATCTCATCGTTGAGCAATACACCGGTCCCCGCTGATACGAAACACGAACCGAACGGATAGTTCACACTCAGGGTGGCCGAGACCCGGTTGCCGTCCTTGTCGATGATGGAAAAATGCGTGGTGTGATTGCCCACGGCTTTTTCGCTGATCCCCGGCAGTGCACTGCTTGGCGTCGCCTTGTCCGGCTTGATATCCGCACTCAATTCTTTGGCGTAGCTCAGGCTGGTGAGCCGTGCCACTGGCACGGGGTAGAAATCCGGATCACCCAGGTAAAGTGCACGATCGCGATAAGCTCGGCGCATCACTTCGATTTCATCATGGATGCGTGTCAGGGGTGTCTGCGCGCGCCAGTGCAGGGCAGAAAGCATGTTAAACATCTCGGCCATGACGATGCCACCCGAAGACGGCAAGGCCGCCGTCGTGATGGTATTGCCACGATAATGGATTACCACGGGTTTGCGCAATTTGACCTGGTATTTGCGTAAATCCTCGCGTGTCCAGATCCCACCGGCATGCTGCACACCGTGAACCAGATTCGCCGCAACCTTGCCGCGATAAAAACCATCATGTCCCTTGTCGGCTATGGTTTGTAACGTGTCCGCCAGATCCGGTTGCGTGATGACATAACCTAATTCCGGCACCTCGTTATGCTGCAAAAATGTCGCTGCGGCTGCCGGTGACTGGCGCAATACCTTCAGACGAAAGCCTGCCATACGCCGATAATGTGGCGTGACCTTGAAACCCTGGCGTGCCGCACGAATTGCCGGTGCCAGCGATTGCGCCAGTGACAACCTGCCGTAATGTTTGGCGATATAAACCAGTGCTGCCGGCTCACCGGGGATGCCAGCTGCACGCGGACCATCGATAGACGCACGAGGATCCACCTCACCATTCTTCATGAGATACATGTCACGCCTTGCATTCAATGGTGCCACCTCACGACCATCCACCATCTCCGAATGCTTGTCGCTAGCACGATGCAATAACCAGAAGCCGCCACCGCCGATACCCGAACTGTACGGCTCCACCACTGCCAGCGTGGCACTCACTGCAACCGCGGCATCGAAGGCATTCCCTCCGGCATTGAGGATCTCCATTCCCGCCGCAGTCGCCATAGGATGCGCTGATGCCACCGCCTGTTGTGACAGGGTTTGCTGTTTCGGTGCCGACTGACACGCAGCCAGGAGGGTGAAAATCAGGCCAAGCAGTATCTTTTTGAACATGGCAACTATCATCTATTATTTTGCTGGGATAGCGGATTCTACAATGGATACCTGAATTAAGTAACAAATTGCCAGCGCGTATATCCTTGCTATTTTGGAGTGAATCACGCATACATGTTCTACAATAAAGATGGTTGTCTGCTCGATGGTGACAATGCTAAATACTGCATCACCCTTTCTGCCTTAATCATAATTATCTATTCGGGCCAAGGAACATGGATAAGTTCGACGATCCGGCGGTAGCGGCAGTTTTTAACAACTACCCGGAACCCTTTCGAGAAAAATTATTACGACTCCGCCAGTTGGTGTTTGACACGGCTGCGGAGACAAAAGACATCAGCCCGGTTGAAGAAACGTTAAAATGGGGTGAACCCAGCTACCTGACTAAAACAGGCAGCACCATACGAATGGACTGGAAGCAATCGAAGCCCGAATACTATGCCATGTATTTTCACTGCCAGACAAAGTTGATTGAAACTTTCAAGGAAGTCTATGGCGATATCTTTAAGTTCGAAGGGAATAGAGCCATTGTTTTCCATCGCACTGAGAAAATTCGCGTTATCGAATTAAAGCACTGTATATTTTTATCCCTGACTTACCATAAACGCAAACATCTGCCGCTGTTAGGTGTTTGAGTTATTCGAAAAATACATGTTTCCGTAGTATGAAAGCAGGAGTATCACAGATACAGGAATTTTTTTACCGGGCAGTTTCATCAGACTATACTGTTTATATTGCAGAATTGCGTATTACTCAACAATGCCTACCATTCTAACTCACCCCGTCATTCCACTGGCGATTACCATGGCGACTGGCCGCGAGGTCATCTCACGGCGGTTATTACTGGCCGGGATCATCGCCTCCATGCTGCCTGACCTGGATGTCCTGGGCTTTCGTCTCGGCATACCTTACGCCACCGAATTTGGACATCGTGGTTTCACACATTCGTTATTTGTTGCATGCCTGTTTGCCGTTGTTGGTGCCAGTCTGGCAACTTACTTAAAGGCAACAGCAACACGTACGTTCTCATTCCTGTTCGTGGCAATGGCCTCACACGCTGTGCTCGATGCATGTACCAACGGCGGTATGGGTATTGCCCTGTTATGGCCGTTTTCTGATGTGCGTTTGTTTGCGCCGTTTCGGCCTATCCAGGTCTCTCCCATCGGTCTGCACCACTTATTGTCCCCGCGTGGGCTATCCGTATTGCAGTCAGAATTGTTATGGGTGTGGTTACCCGCATTTTGTCTGGGCGCCTGTGGCTTCGTTATTCGCCGCTGGTTAATGCTGTATGTAAAATCGGGAAAATCCATACTCAATACTCAGACCGACGAAATAAGCTGATAGATGATCACACCCAAAGCCATTGACCATGTCTGTTTATGGGTTCGCTCGATAGACGAGGCCAAGATCTATTATGAAACACTGTTCAACTTCCGATGTAGTCCCCGAGAAGACAACAACAACACCCTGGTTGTGGAATCAAACAATATTCACTTTTTTATCAGCGAAGCCCGTGAAAAATCGGCATTTCTTGCAGAGCAACACATATCCTTTGAAGTCGAATCACTCAACGAGGTCATTGAAAAATTGATTAAGCTGGGAATCACCGACTACACCACCGGCGAGGTAGACTTTTTTACAAGACGAAACTATCGTTGGTGCGAATGGCGCGACCCCAGCGGGATCCGGATCGAGTGCGTCGAGATAAAAGGTCAACAAGTATGATCCTGGAAATTGCCATTCTTGATGTTAAACCGGGACAGACAAAGGAATTCGAAATCGCCTTCGCCAGGGCGCAGTCCATCATTGCCGGTATGGACGGCTATGTCTCCCATCAACTGCAGAAATGCTTGGAGCATCCCAATCGCTATGCCTTGTTGGTCAATTGGGAAACGCTGGAACACCACACCCAGGGCTTTCGTGGCTCGCAGGAATATCAGCTGTGGCAAGATTTACTGCATCATTTTTATGATCCGTTTCCCGAAGTTGAACACTATTCATTGCTTTATGAACATCCTCGATAAGCTCCAACGCTCTGCCAATTATTAGCTCATGACAAGCCATGCCTGTTCGGGTAACATCGCAACAAAATCGTTTGCCCACTCATTGTCTTACAGGCTGTTCATGATCGACGCCATCACAGCACTACAGCAACTGCGCGAAGGTAACCATCGCTTCGTCAATAATCTCAGCAGTGCCGAACCATTAACCACACATACCCGACGTGCCGAGCTGGCTACCTATCAGGAACCGTTTGCCATCATTCTGGGTTGTTCCGATTCACGGGTACCGGCGGAACTGGTGTTCGATCAGGGATTGGGTGATCTGTTCGTGATCCGGGTCGCCGGCAATATCGTCGCCCCTTCACAGATCGGTAGTGTTGAATTTGCGGTTTCACGCTTTGGGACACGCCTGGTGGTGGTGCTGGGCCATTCCCAGTGTGGTGCCATCGTGGCAACGCTGGATGAACTTACACACGGCACCAACGAATCTTCAAAAAATATTCGTTCTATCGTGGACCGGGTCAAACCATCGGTGGAAGGCCTGTTACATACTGAACTCAAACACGATCACAATGCGCTGGTACACGAGGCCGTGCGTGCCAACGTACGGGCTTCAGCGAATCACCTGCGCCATGGATCCGAGATTATCGAAAAACTGGTGGAGAATGATGGCCTGCTGGTTATCGGCGCCGAATACTCACTGGAGACCGGCGAGGTACTGTTCTTCGACGGTGTCCCTGCTCTGGTCTGAAACCAGTTCCGATTCAATAATTAGGCCGTAATAAACGCCGCCTTCTTCTGCACCAGTTTGCCGTCACGATAATCCGCCATGGCCTGATGGATCTCATCCGTGGTATTCATCACAAATGGGCCGTATTGCATAATGGGTTCGCCAATGGGTTTGCCGGCGACCAGAATAAATCGGGCGCCATTGGGACCAGCAATCACGTCAACATCGTCCCCGCCAGTTAATACCGCAAATGTATGTTGTGGTAAGGGTGCCCCAGATAGTTTGGCATCGCCTTCGAAGATATATATAAACGTTTGCAATTCAGCCGGGACAGTGTGTTCGAACCTCGTATCGGCATCCAACGTAATATCGAGATATTGCACCTTGGTAAAGGGATCTTCGATAGGGCCACACACACCCTGATACTCACCACACAACACTCGCACGCGTTGACCTTCGCCTATGTATTCCGGGATCGCGTTGGATGAATATTCCTGATATGCCGGTTCGCTCATTTTTTCTCTTGCCGGCAGGTTAATCCACAACTGAAACCCGCGCATCAGGCCAGCGGTCTGTTGCGGCATTTCAGAATGGATCACACCGCTGGCAGCTTTCATCCATTGCGCACCACCGGCCTTGAGATCACCCTGATTGCCCATGCTGTCGCGATGCAGCATGTGACCGTCAAGCATGTAGGTTAAGGTGATAAAGCCGCGGTGGGGATGATCAGGAAAACCGGCGATGTAATCATCAGGGTCGTCGCTACTGAAGTGATCCAGCATCAGAAACGGATCGAGATTGCGTAGGGACGGTGTGCCAATCGTACGGTGGACAGTGACACCCGCGCCTTCAGTAACGGCGGTGGCTGCTATAGTTTTGGCGATCTGACGTGCTGACATAAGCGGTCTCCTTCCAGCCAGCTAAGAAGAAAACGGCTGGAGAAAAATTATGATGCCTTACGCCCGACCAGCTTCTCATACTTCAACTTAAGCTGGTCTTCATTCTCTTCGTTATCCGGATCCTTGATAATGCAATCCACCGGACACACTTCCATGCATTGCGGTTCATCGAAATGCCCGACACATTCAGTACACAGGTTCGGGTCAATCTCATAGATCTCATCCCCCTGCGAAATCGCACTATTGGGGCATTCGGGTTCGCACACATCGCAATTGATGCATTCGTCATTAATCAACAAAGACATACAAACTACCTGAGAATTGCTATCAAATGATCGGACTGGGAACTGACTATATTAGCGCATTCTGTTGTTCAATGCAGCAGCAACATTGGCCGGGACAAACGAACTGATGTTACCGCCAAGTTTGGCGATCTCACGCACCAGACTAGAGGAGATATAGGAGTATTGTTCGGCGGGAGTCAGGAACACAGTTTCCACGCTGGCATCCAGATGACGGTTCATGCTCGCCAACTGAAATTCGTACTCAAAGTCCGACACTGCGCGCAGGCCGCGGATGATGACCGAGGCATGCTGTTGTTTGACGAACTCTACCAACAGACTGTTAAACCCGCATACCTCGACATTGCTGATACTGGTCAAAGCCTCTTGTGCGAGCTGGAGACGTTCGGACATCGGTATGACTGGTTGTTTACCCGCACTTTCGGCCACACTCACGATGACCTTGTCGAATAGCCGCGCCGCCCGCTGCACCAGATCGATATGACCATTGGTAATGGGATCAAAGGTACCGGGATAAATGGCGGTCAGTTGGGTCATGTGCGCACGATACGCATTTGCCTTGCCCAAAACAAGTTAAACCGATTGTAACCTTATTGCCGTTGAGCCAGACGATAGCTTACTTGTCCCGCTGTTTTCTCGCGGCTAACTGTCCAGTTCGCTGGCAACTCACCTAATGAGGTCTGACTGGCCATCTCTATATATATGTATGCCTGAGGATTTAACCAGGGCTGTGCCTCCAGCGCACGACAACATGGCACTAATAAATCGGACTGGTAAGGCGGATCAAGAAACACGATATCATAGCCGCGCGCTGCGCCTGCGAGGTAAGTGAGGGCATCGGCCTGTTCCACACTGGCATGTTCGGCCTGAAGTAATTGCAGGGTCTCGCGCAAGTAACTTGTGACCTTGGGATCACGATCGACAAATACCACTTCACTGGCACCGCGTGATAAGGCCTCCAGGCCAAGGGCGCCACTACCCGCAAACAGGTCCAGGCAGCGTGCACCTGCGATCACCGGCATTAACCAGTTAAACAGTGTCTCGCGCACCCGGTCAGGGGTCGGGCGTAACTGAGGCAGATCGGGAAAACGGATCTTTCGACTGCGCCATTGACCGGCAATGATACGCAGGCTTTGCTGGCCACTGCCGGCACGCATTACTTGGACGCACTCTCCTGACTATCAAGGTCGCCTACCATCACCGTAATCATCTTGTCGGGATGCACGCGACGCTTGAAGGCATCCATGATCTGTTCGCGTGTGACCTTCTCAACCTTGTCATTAAAAGTCGAGAGATAGTCCAGTGGCAAATTATAAAAACCGATCATGGCAACATACGAGGTGATGTCCTTGTTGGAATCCAGCCGTAACGGAAAACCGCCTGTAATGTTTTTCTTGGCATCATCCAGTTCCTTCTGGGTCGGCCCATTGGCAATGAAATCCTTTACCGTCTTCATCAACAGTGCCAGTGCCTCCTTGGCCTGGTTGTTCTTGGTCTGTAGACCCATGATAAACGGCCCTTTGCGTTCCATCGGGAAAAAGTAACTGTAAGTGCTGTAGGCAAGGCCGCGCTTTTCACGGATCTCATCCACGATGCGCGAACCAAAACCGCTGCCACCGAGGATATGGTTGCCGACATACAAGGGAAAATAATCCGGGTCATGGCGTGACTCGCCTTCCTGCCCGACCCAGATCGTGGTCTGTGTAGAAGGATGTTGCTGTTTAATCGTTTTAGCCTCAGTTACCGCCGCTACCTCAGGCAATGGCGCTGCCGGTTCACCCTTGACCAGGGGATCCATCAATTGGCGGGCGATCTTCTTGGCCGCGTGTTTATCCACCGCGCCCACGATCACCACGATCGCATTCGAGGCGACATAATACTTTTTATAAAAACCCACCACGTCGTCGCGGGTAAGAGCAGTCACGCTCTCCTTGGTACCCAACGGCGGTGAAGCGTAGGGTTGATTGCCGTATAACGCTTTATAAAAGGCGAGTTCGGCCAAATCCGATGGCGACTCCTGCTGGTTGCGCAAAGCGACCAGAGTACGCTGGCGTTCGCGATCCAGTTCACTCGCCACAAATTTCGGTTTTTGCAGAATCGTGGCCATGGTCTCCAGCGCAGTGTGAAACCATTTTTTATCGGTGAGTGTACGCAGACTCACGATCGCCATATCGCGCATGGCACTGGTGGAGAAACCGGCACCCACGCTGTCGAAGCGATCCACGATCTGGTTGGTATCCCAGTCACCGGCACCGTGATCAAGCAAAGTATTGGTCAAGCTGGCAAGACCGGGCTTATCACCATCACGCGCACTGCCGGCATTGAACACGACACGGATATCCACCATCGGCAACTCAGGGGCAGGGACATAAAACACCTTGGCACCGTTGCTGGTCTGCCAGGTTTCGATATGGAGGCCGGCACTCTTGACTGGGTGTTTGATAATGCCATTACCGCGCAAGACAAAAAACACCACGACCGCGATAATGATCAGCAGGATTGCAAAGGGGACAAGACGTTTATTCAACATGTTCAGCCTGATGTATTGTTATTGGTGTGAGTAACGGGGAAGTTCCATGGGTTTGCGCTTGGGCTTTAGTGCCATGCTTTGTGGCTCGAGTTGTGCCACGGTCAGGTGATCATCGATTAGATATTTGCGCGCGACCTCCTGCACCTGCTTGGCGGTCACCGCCTTGATCTTGTCGACATACTCGTCCGCGAGCTTATAACGCAGCCCCACCGTCTCCAGCGAGCCCAGAACCATACCCTGATAAAACACGGAATCCTTCTGATAAACCTTGCCCGCGATAACCTGCGCCTTCACACGATTGAGCTCATCATCACTCACTGGCTCATCACGTAAACGCTTGATCTGTTCCTGCAGGGCTGCTTCCAGTTCCGCCACGGTGTGTCCTGGTGCGGGTGTAGCGTCAAGCTCAAACATATTGTTATGCAAGGCATACATGTCATAACCGGCATCGGCATTTACGGCGATTTGTTTTTCACGCACAAGGATGCGCGACAGACGCGCACTTCGCCCACCACTGAGGACACCGGACAGCACATCGAGTGCATAAGGCTCCCAGGATTTCGTATCATTCTTGAGCACCGGCACCTTGTAACCCATTAACAGATACGGCACGCGTGCCGGTGTGCGCACCACGAGTCGGCGTGGACCATCCTGCGGCGCTTCGATCCGAGGCTTATCGGGGATCACTTTGCCTGCAGGGATCGAACCGTAGTACTTCTGCGCCATCTTGTAGACTTCTTCCGGGTTAACATCGCCGGTGATCACCAGGGTAGCATTATTGGGAACATACCAGCGGTTATACCAGGCACGCACATCGTCGACAGTCAGGTTATTCAGGTCATTCATCCAGCCAATGACCGGATTCTTGTAGGGATTGTTGTTATAGGCGACAGCATTGAATTGCTCTTCGGTGAGCGCGCGTGGATTGTCATCGGTACGCATGTGCCGCTCTTCCTTGACCACTTCCAGCTCTTTTTTATACTCCTCCGGTGGCAGGGTCAGATTACGCATGCGATCGGATTCCATTTCCATACTTACCGGCAGGCGACTTTTTTCCAGCATCTGGAAATAGGCGGTGTAATCGGTACCGGTAAAGGCATTTTCGCGACCACCGTTTTCGGCAATGATCCGGGAAAACTCGCCCGGCCCATGTTTCTTCGTACCCTTGAACATCATGTGCTCGAGCACATGGGAAATACCGGTGATTCCATTATGCTCGTAACTGCTACCGACCTTGTACCAGATCTGGCTCACTACTACCGGGGCGCGATGGTCCTCTTCGACCAGAAGTTTCAAACCGTTTTTGAGATGATATTCGTGCACCAAAGTACTGGCTTGGGTGCTAAACGGAAGAATCAATAACAACCACCAAAATTTACGCATCAAGCGGGTTCTCTCCGAGTTTGTCTTTTTCTGCACTGACGGCTAACACAACAGATGGTAGGATAGCGCACAATATTGTATCCCTGCCATGTTAACCACGAAGTGTAAAAAAGCTAGACCAAGATGGCGCTGTTTAGTTTCAGGAAAAACAAGACCGCTGAGAAGCAGGCAGAGGGCTGGCTGGCGCGATTGCGCTCGGGCCTCGGCCGCACCCGTGACAATCTTGCCAGTGGTTTCGGCGATCTGTTTCTGGGCAAAAAGGCCATTGATGACACATTGTTTGAGGAGATCGAAACCTGCCTGTTACTGGCCGACGTCGGGGTGGAGGCAACGCAGATCATCATGCAACACCTCACCGAGCAGGTCTCACGCAAGGCACTCAAAGAGAGTGGCGCACTCTACCAGGCCCTGCGCGAACAGATGCTCGCCCTGCTTGCCCCTGTAGACCAACCACTGGTAATCCCCGATCAGGACAAACCCTTCAGTCTGTTGATGGTGGGGGTGAATGGTGCGGGCAAGACCACCACGATCGGCAAACTGGCCAAGCACCTGCAGGCCGCCGGTGAAAAGGTCATGCTCGCCGCCGGCGATACCTTTCGCGCCGCCGCGGTGGAACAACTCCAAACCTGGGGAGAACGAAATAACGTCCCGGTGATCGCACAAAAAACCGGTGCCGATTGCGCCGCGGTCATCTTCGATGCCATGTCCGCAGCCCAGGCACGCCAGATGGACGTGCTGATAGCCGATACCGCCGGGCGCTTGCAAACCCAATCCAATCTGATGGAAGAACTCAAGAAGGTCAAACGGGTCATGTCCCGCCAGGATCCGGATGCACCGCAAGAAGTGATGTTGATTCTGGACGCCGGAACCGGCCAAAATGCCCTGTCACAGGCCAAACAGTTCCATGAGGCGGTCGGTGTCACCGGCATCACCCTCACCAAGCTGGACGGTACCGCCAAGGGTGGGATCCTGTTTGCCATCGCCCAGGCACTGAACATCCCCATCCGCTTTATAGGTGTTGGGGAAGGGGTGGATGATTTACAACCATTCGATGCCGAGGCGTTTGTGGACGCCCTGCTCGGGGGAATTGCCCACGAAGCTTAAAATAAAATTGCCTGTCATACGGGCATGCCAACATTGACGAGATGATTACATTTATCCAGGCCAGTAAGCGTTACCCCGGCGGGCACGATGCCCTGCTCAACGTCAGTTTCGAACTGCAACAGGGCGAAATGGCCTTTCTTACCGGTCACTCCGGTGCCGGCAAAAGCACCCTGCTCAAACTGATTGCATTGATTGAACGCACCAGCCGCGGCCAGGTGCTGGTTAATGGCGAAAATACCTCTAAGGTCAAACGTCGGCGTATCCCCTATTTTCGTCGCAACATTGGCATCATCTTCCAGGACCACCAGTTACTCTTCGATCGTACGGTCTACGATAACGTCGCCCTGCCGCTGGTGATCGCCGGTTATCCCGGCTCGGAAATCGGCCGGCGCGTGCGCGCTGCCCTGGACAAGGTTGGCCTGCTGAATAAAGAAAAGAGCTACCCGATTACCCTCTCCGGCGGTGAACAACAACGGGTCGGCATCGCCCGGGCTGTGGTCAACAAACCGTCCCTGTTGCTGGCCGATGAGCCCACCGGCAACCTTGATCCGGAGCTGTCCTGGGAGATCATGCAGACCTTCGAGCAGTTCCGGCAGGTCGGGGTCACTGTGCTGGTGGCCAGTCATGATCTGGACCTCATTAACCGTATGGGCCATCGTATCCTGCGTCTAAAAAACGGTCAGCTGGTGGGAGATACGTCAGCATGAGCCGTCTGGAATCACACATCCTGCACGAGACGGTGCAACGGCAGAAGCCAGGCCTTAGTAGTGGGATCAAGACCTATTTCCTGCGCCATGCCCAGGTCTTCTTTTACAGCCTGGGCCAGCTCTGGCGCACACCATTTGCCATGCTCATGACCGCCGCGGTTATCGGTATCGCCCTGGCCCTGCCCACCGGCCTGCACGTCCTGTTAAAAAACGCCCAGGCCCTCAGCGGCGGCTGGGACGGGGTGGCCAAGCTCTCGGTATTTTTAAAAACCAGTGTCAGTGATGGACAGGCCAAACAACTGCGCAATCGCATCAGCCAGCTGCCTCAGGTTGCAGAAGTGGATTACATTTCGCGAGCACAGGCCCTGGCCGAATTCAAACGCCAGTCCGGCTTCGGCGATGCCCTCGCCGCCCTCGACGACAACCCGTTGCCGGCCGTATTGGTCATCACCCCAAAATTGCAACATACCGATGCCGCCAGTATTCAGGCCCTTGCCGACCAGCTGAAACAGGACAAGGCAGTGGAATTTACCCAGCTGGATCGTCAGTGGCTACAGCGCCTGTATGGCATCATGGATATCGTTGGCCGTGGTGTAATCATCCTCGGTGCGGCCCTGGCCCTGGCGGTGATCCTGGTCGTGGGTAACACCATCCGTCTCGCCATCCAGAACCGGCGTGAGGAAATCGTCGTGGTCAAACTCATTGGCGGCACCAATGCCTTCATTCGCCGGCCATTCTTGTATACCGGCTTCTGGTATGGATTGTTCGGTGGGATCATCGCACTGGTCCTGGTGGAACTGGCGTTGTGGCTCATTAATGGTCCGGTGGAAAACCTGGCTGGCCTGTATGCCTCCGGTTTTGCCCTTCATAAACTCGACGCGGGGACGATAACTACCTTGCTCACATTAAGTATCTCACTGGGGCTGGGGGGATCCTGGCTGGCAGTGGGACGCCATCTACGCGAGATAGAGCCCCGTTAAGCGCAATTGGTTTGTATGGCGGTGAGGGGCAGGTTATAAACACGTATTAACTGATTGAAAAATAATCGATATGTCAGAACAGACAACCCGCATTATCGTCGTGGACGGCTCCTCCGTCAGCCGTGCGATCCTGACCCGCATCCTGCAGGATGAAGTCAGCAATGCCGAGGTATACCCTTGTGCCACCGGTAAGGATGCACTTACTCTACTGCGCCACGGCAAGTACGACCTGATCTCCACCGCCTTGATGCTGCCGGACATGGACGGGTTAGAGCTAAGCCGCCAGGTCCGTGCCTCCAAAAACCATAGCTATATTCCTGTCATCGTGGTTTCCGGTGATGCGGATACCCGCCTGTTACGCGAAGGCTTCGAGGCTGGGGTCACCGATTACTTCGACAAGTCCCAGGGCTACAAGGCTTTCGGTGGCTTTATCCGATCTTTTATCCAGCGCCATTCCGGTTTGGTGGGCAACATTCTGTTCGTGGAAGACAGCGCCACGGCCGCGGCGGTGACCCAGAAAATCCTGCAAAAACACGGCCTCAAAGTCACCCGGGTCGCCAATGCCGAAGACGCCATCAATTTGATGCAACCCCGCCAGCGTGGCCACAATGCCGTGCTCGACGACTACGACATGGTCATTACCGACTTTTACCTGGAAGGCGACATGACCGGCGGTGACCTGCTTCACGCCATCCGCGCCAAAATGCATCTGTCACAACAGGAAATGCCGGTCCTGGTCTTGACCAGCACTGAGGACCAGGGCACCCAGGTCGAGGTTTTCCATGCCGGTGCCAATGATTTCGTCAGCAAGCCGATTGTGGAGGAAGTTCTCATCGCACGTGTACGTGCCCTGCTATTGATTAAGCACCAGTACGACGCCCTCAAGGAACAGGCTGAGGCCATGCGCTGGATCGCCGTCACGGACAGTCTGACTGGGGTCCGCTCCAAACGGTACCTGGTGGACAATGGCGAGGCCTATATCAATAACCCCGCGAATAGCCCGGTCTGGGGCATGCTGATCGATATCGACCACTTCAAGCAGATCAACGACACCCTCGGCCATATCACCGGCGATCACGTCCTGGCCGAAATGGGCGAGAAGCTGAATCGGTCCTTCAAGGACGGCATGGTGGTACGTTTCGGGGGCGAGGAATTCTGTATCCTGGTGCCCAACATGACCAAGGAACAGATGCTGGAGCGGTCGGAATTGCTACGCCAAGACATTGCCCAGCTGCGTCCTGCTAATGTGGACATTACCATCAGCGTGGGGCTGGCCTGTTCCTGCGACCACCCGGATGTACCACTGACCCGTTTCCTGGCCCTGGCCGACAAGGCGCTGTATCGAGCCAAAGAAACGGGGCGTAACCGGGTCTATCTTTATACCCAAGACGGTCCCGTGGCCTCACCGTGGGAATCTTCCAAACCCGGTAGCGTGAACCCTGTCCCCAGCTATAACCACTAGAACTTTAGGTAAATAGCTGTTCACACACGTATTTTTTTCGGAACTCCCCTGGAGATTGGCACTCTAACGGTTCGAGTGCTAACATTAACCCAGTTCCAAGTTCGGGGGTAAAACCAATCATGAGTAAGACGCTAAACATGCAGTTACCTGTGCCTACTGGCAGCCTTGATGCCTATTTACAGGCTATCAACTCCATCCCGGTGTTAAGCGCCGAAAAAGAACGCGCATTGGCTATCCGCCTGCATGATGACAACGATCTGGCAGCGGCGCGCAAATTGATTCTGTCGCACCTGCGTTTTGTTGCGCACATCGCCCGCGGCTACTCCGGCTATGGTCTACCCCTGGCGGATTTGATCCAGGAAGGCAACATTGGCCTGATGAAAGCCGTCAAGCGTTTTGATCCACAAGTTGGCGTGCGTCTGGTGTCATTTGCGGTGTACTGGATCCGCGCCGAGATCCACGAATTCATTTTGCGCAACTGGCGCATCGTCAAGGTTGCTACCACCAAGGCCCAGCGCAAGCTGTTCTTTAATCTGCGCAGTGCCAAAAAACGCCTAGGCTGGTTGAACAAAGACGAAGTGGAAACGGTTGCCCAGGACCTGGGTGTCTCTACCAGCGAGGTCCTGGAGATGGAATCGCGCATGAGTGGTCAGGACGTCGCATTTGACCTGCGCGATGACGATGACGAAGATAACACGGTTGCCCCCGCCGCATATCTGCAGACGGCTGCGGTAGGTCCGGACGAAGAGCTGGAAGAAAGTCAGTGGGAAGCACATAATCACGACCGTCTGCAATCTGCACTGAGTACGCTGGATGATCGCAGTCAGGATATCGTGCAACGTCGCTGGCTGACTGATAACAAGTCAACTCTGCAAGACCTGGCTGACAAGTACGAGGTCTCTGCCGAACGTATTCGCCAGCTGGAGAACAATGCGATTAAAAAATTACGCAACGCGTTAAGTTAATCGATCGCTGGTGCATTAAATTAAAAAGGCCGCTAACTAGCGGCCTTTTTATTTCGCCGGTTTCTGCCTTTGGCGTATCACCCGGGACATCGCCTTCATCCACCAGATTCTCGGCAATTTCGTTTGAGCTGCGCCATTTCCTTCTCGGTGTAGAGCAAGCACGAATACGAACTGCCCCAAGTCTTGAAGGCAACAGGAAACATCGAGGTTGATACCCTGAGGGTACAAACTCCGTATTGCTATAGAAATGAATGCGGAAAAACCCGCAAAGGCCTTTGCTTAGCGGTGATGGTTCACGCGACGTCTAGTGAGTTTATTGCGCTAATTAACAGCCAGAAGGTGAACTTTGGCCGTATACATGATGGTGTTTAGCTCAGAGTACAACGCTAAAAAAGACAATCCAGGCAAACACGACCAAGGCAATGATTATCACCATAGGAAAATTCTGGAAGGTAAACATCTCTTTCATGGGGCACCCTGAGTCAAAATATATTAGGGAATTCTAATTTACTCTTTCTCGCCTGGCAAGGCAGACTTGTCCTTGGGTTTATTCCCGGGAATACGCGGATCATCATCATCCATCAGGATCCGATGGGCCGGCCCCTCCAGATCATCGAATTGGCCGCTGCGCACCGCCCACATAAACGCCCACACCGCCACCCCCAGCAACACCAGTCCGAGCGGAATTAGCATATAAAGTATAGTCATGGTTTTATCCTGTTTTCAGAGCCGGGAGCAAGCTGTTGGTTTTGGCCGGCTGGTGGTGGCGCCTGGTCAGCCGAAGTGCATTGATCACCACCGCCAACGAGCTAACCGACATGCCAATCGCTGCCATCCACGGCGCCACCCACCCGGCGGCAGCCAGTGGCAGGGCAATCAGGTTATAGACCACAGCCCAGGTCAAATTCTCCCGAATAATGCGCCGGGTCATCCGTGCGGCCTGAATCGCATCCACCAACTGCCCCAGATCCTCACTGAGCAGGACCATGTCAGCACTGGCCTGGGCAATCTGGGTGCCGCTGCCCATGGCCAGCGAGACCTGGGCGCCGGCCAGCACCGGGGCATCATTGACGCCGTCTCCGACCATGGCCACTACCGCACCGCCCTCTTGCAAGGCATGCAGTTGCGCCAACTTGTCCGCCGGGGTCATTTCACCCACAGCATGGTCAATGCCAATTTCCTGCGCTGTGCGCCGCACCACGGCCTGGCGATCGCCGCTAAACAGATGCACGCGGCAGCCTTTTTGCTTTAATCCTGCAATGGCCTCGACCACGCCTGAACGTAATTGATCACTAAATGAAAATACCGCCAGGACCTGCTGCGAGTTTGCCAGCATCACAGTCGTCTGATCATGACTCTGCTCGAGAGAGAGATTTAGACTTTGCGCAATAAAATCCGGATTGCCAATGAAATAGGTTTCGCCTGCTACGATACCACGCAGCCCCTGACCCGGGGTTGCCTGGACCTGTTCGGCGCGCAGTGCCTCAAGCTCAGTGTTATACGCCAGTATGGCCTTGGCCAGAGGATGCTCGGAGTGGCGCTCCAGTGCCATCGCCACCTGCAAACAGGTCGTCTCGTCTGTCTCTGCTAACAGCTGAACTTGTTCCAGCATCAGCTTGCCACGGGTTAATGTACCAGTCTTGTCAAATACCACGTCCGTGACCCGCGCCAGAGTCTCAAGTGCATGACCACGGGTTGTCAGGATCCCATCACGGGTTAAACGTCCGGTGGCGGCAGTCAATGCCACAGGCGTCGCCAACGACAAGGCACAAGGACAGGTCACCACCAGCACCGAGATGACGATCCAGAAGGCCTCATGGGGTTGCACCTGCCACCAATACACACCCACTGCCACAGCAAACACCAGCAACACCGCCACAAAATAACCGGCAACCCGATCGGCAAGTTCCGCCAGTCGCGGTTTCTCAGATTGCGCACGATCCAGCAGACGTTGAATACTGGCCAACACCGTGTCCTGCCCCACGTGTTGCACCCGCATGTGGAGACTGCTTTCAATATTGACGCTGCCACCGATTAGCTGATCACCCTCGAGTTTCGTGATCGGTATACTCTCACCAGTGAGTAGCGACTCATCCACACTGCTGATACCGCCCAGACTGATGCCGTCGGCTGGCACACTCTCACCCGGTTTGATCAACACAATATCATCGGGCTGTAATTCACTCACTGGAATGACTTCCTGTTGATTATCCGCGTTCACGCGCGTCGCCATGGCCGGTATCAATTTCACCAGCTCCTCCGCCGCCTGACCGGCGCGATGTCGTGCACTCATTTCGAGGAAGCGTCCGGCCAATAAAAAGAAGGTGAACATGGTGACCGAGTCAAAATAGATCTCGCCGTGGCGGGTAATCGTGGCCCAGGCACTGGCGCTGAAGGCCGCACCGATGGCCAGTGCCACCGGCACGTCCATGCCAAGCCGGCGCAATTTCAGGTCTCGCCACAAGCCAATAAAAAACGGCTTCGCTGCATATACGATCACCGGCGTTGCGATAAACAAGCTTACCCAGCGCAAAAACAGTTTCAGGTTCGCATCCATGCCGTGGGCAGCACTGGCATACAGGGCCACGGCAATCATCATCACCTGCATGGCGCCGACACCGGCGATAGCCAGGCGACGCAGGGCCGCGGATTTTTCGCGCTTGTACACCGCTTCCTGGCGATTGGCATCCAGTGGATGCGCCAGATAACCGATATCACTGATCGCCTTGAGAATCTGGCTTAAACTGATCTGGCTCTGATCCCATTTGACCTGGGCACGATGAGTGGCGTAATTCACACTGAAGGACAATACACCGGGTAGCTGCATGATGTGATGTTCACTCAACCAGATACAGGCGGCGCACACGATGCCTTCCAGGATCAGTGAAGCCTCACGGATATCACCACGACCACTGACAAAGCTCTTCTGAATATCATCTCGATCATATAACTCGAGATTTTTCAGCGCCTCGGGCACCAGTTGCCGGGCCATGGGGGATTGCTCAGTGCGGTATCGGTAATAATCGGTCAAACCATTGTCGACGATGGCCTGTGCCACGGCCTGACAACCGGGGCAACACATCTCACGTGACTCGCCATCGATTTCCACCGCGTAGCGACTGCCCTTGGGTACAGGCAATCCGCAGTGGAAACAGGTGGACGCATCAGTCATGCCGGATTTGTGAATTCTCGATCGTGGTGGTGGTACGCAATTCAAGTTTGTCGCTGTTGCGTGAAATGGATAATACCAGATCCCAGGTGCCGGCTCTGCTAAAACTCAGGTCAGCAGCATACATGCCGGCGCCAACAGGATGCATAGTAAAGACTTGATCCTGTTTGGCGTCACCGGGGAACAGGAAATGCCCACTGATAGTGGCATTTTCAATCGCCTGCTGCTGCGCATCTTTGAGCGAGACCAGTAGCCGATTGGATTGGTAGATCACGGCGGTATCTTTCCAGCCGATATGTGATTGCCAGCCCAGAGCCTTTTGTTTTGCACGCTCTGCCTGATAGGCGTTGAACTCGGCTTCCTTCTCATGGAAGTCATGGCTGATGATCCCAGGGAAACGGGACTCAACCTTGTTACCACTTTGTGGGGCTGGCAGCAGATGGTGTGCCCAGTCCGGACCAATGCCTCGCTGGGCAAAGACGATAAACACCGAGTCCACGCTCACGATCACTACAAAAAAACCAACGATGGTTGCCGGTGCCCAGTGCAGGCGGGCTGAACCACCAGCGTTATAACGCGCATGACCGGTGATTGTCAGGATGTACACGGTGATCAGGTACAACGCAATATGTACGGCAAACACGTCACCACCCTGCCAGAAACGAATGGCAAAGCCGACATAAAGCAACGTGGTCAGTATCGCAGTAGTGAAGCCGGTGCGCAGGGGTGTTTTGGTCACAAACCGCTGCAAGCCGAAAAAGATCAGGATGATCAGCAGAATTCCAACCGGTAATGTAATTAACAGACTCACGTGCTTACCTCATTGAATGCGGAATATAAAAATCAACTTCCTTGCTGAGCAGCGGTTTGGTGGTACCTTCCTGCTGCAATACGAATTCAAAATCCTTGTCGTCTTCAAACTCGGGACCTGGTTTCAACCAGACCCGCACTTCATAGCTGGCGCTTTCACTGGGCCCCAGACTGATCTTGTCGGAAGGCCGAACTTCCCAGTGAGCCCCGGGCAGTTCGCGCACGGTCAGGGTGTAAGTCACTGCCTTGGACTGTTTGTTGTTGACCTTGATGGTATAGCGATTCTGGATACTGCCATCAGACAACATAACATATAAGGGCTGGCGCACCTGGCGTACCGTCATCTCCAAGACTGTACGGTGACTGATACTCCAGACCAGCAGGCCGATAACAACCAGGATCGCAACGGCATACCCGATATTCTTGAACTTGAGCCAGTTCGTGCGCCCACCTTGCAGGGCATTCTCTGACGTATAACGAATCAGGCCAGTCGGGTATTTGATCGAACTCATGATCGTGTTGCAGGCATCAATGCACAGGGCACAGGAGATACACTGATACTGCATACCGTTACGGATATCGATGCCCACCGGACAGACCTGCACACAGTAACCGCAATCAATGCAATCACCAGTGTCAGTGTCGATACGCTCCTGTTGTTGCAACAAACCCTTCTTGGGTTTGGCCCGGCCACAACCACGTTCGCCGCGCTGCTCATCGTATGCAACGATCAAAGTGTCCTGATCAAACATGGCACTCTGAAAACGCGCGTAGGGACACATATAGGTACACACCTGTTCGCGCGCGAGCCCTGCCATGACGAAGGTCGTTGCCGTCAAAAATAATGTTGTGGCATAAGCCGGAAATGGTGCATGGCCGGTAAAAAACTGCTGCAACAGTTCCGGGGCATGACTCCAGTACAGGGTAAAGGAAAAGCCGGTCCAGAAGGCCACCAGCAACCACAGCAGCCAGGTCAGACCCATGCGAATGAATTTGTTGGCGCCCCATGGCGCCGCCGCCAGTTTCATGCGCGCATTGCGCTCACCCTGCACCAGCCGTTCAATCAACTGATACACGTCGGTCCACAAGGTCTGAAAACAGAAGTAACCGCAAAACACGCGGCCAGCAATACCGGTGACAAAGAACAACAGAAATGCGGCAACGATAAGGAAGCCCGCCAGCCAGAAGATATCCTGGGCATAGACGGTAAGATTGAACAGGTAGAAGCGACGATCGACGAGGTCAAACAGGATGGTCTGACTTGGACCATCCGGACGCGACCAGGGTATCCACGGCAACAGGAAATACACCGAATAGGCCGTGAATAAAATGAGATACTTCAGCGAGCGATAGCGACCCTTGACCGATCGCGGAAAGATCGGGATGCGTTTTTGATAGAGCGCCTCTTCGCTGGCCATATGACTACCCCCTGCCAGTTATACCGACAAGGTCCGCCACGAGGACGTCGCTATTAAACGTCGCCTACTTACCACCACCCAACTCGTGTACATAAAATGCCAGCATCTTGATCTGCATGTCGCTCAGACGATGCTTCCAGGTTGGCATGGTGCGACTGACACCGTGGGTCACGACATTAATGATGGCTTGTTGCTTCTGATCATGGGTCATGCCCGGATGAATCTGGGCGATGGTCCAGATGTGGTCCGTCAGGTTCGCCGAACCCATCAGCACATTACCGGTTCCCGCCGCAGTATGACAGGCGAAACAACCGGCCTCACCATGAAACAGTTTATTACCACGCATGGCCTTGGCGGCATCGATGGACTGACCGGACAGGCTGAGGACATACTCGCTCACGTCATCAAACTGCGCCGGGGTCAGACGGCCGGCAAATGACGGCATGTTGCCATGACGACCTTCGCGTATGGTGGTTTCAATTTGCTGAAAGCTGCCGCCCCATAACCAGGAGTCGTCCGCCAGATTCGGGTACTTACCCACGATACCCGCACCACCGGCTTGATGACAGGCGGCGCAGTTATCGGCGAATAACACCTTGGCAAACGACAGGGCAAAGCCACGCTTCTGCGGGTCATTCAAAATATCCTGGAAGCTGGCGTCCTTGAGTTTGGCCAGGTAGACGGCCTGCTCTTCACGCGCCACTTCCATTTGTTTTTCATAGACGGCACGCGTGTTCCAGTGCGTCTTCACCACCTTGCCTTCCTTCGTGGTGTATTCGATCTGATTACCGATACCCTTGGTAAAGCTGGTGCCAATCGGCCAGGCGGGATACAACACCCAATAGATCAGGGCAAAGACTACGGTGGCGTAAAAGCCCCAGAGCCACCAGGTCGGTAGTGGGTTATTGAATTCCTGGAGATCACCGTCCCAGGAGTGACCGGTAGTTTGTACTGACTGTTTTGATTTTTCGCTGCTCATCGTTTGCCTGCCTGAATCAATTAATCGTTACTGTCATCATCCAGCGGAAGGTATTTTTGGTTCTCAATCTGTTGGCTACGCTGCTTGCCGACAAAGAGGTAGGCAAGGATGCCAATGAACAACACGAAATTCAGCACAAGCGCCAACGGCTTGGTGTTTTCCATGTGCGTGAACCATTCAAAAAATTCCTGCATGGTATTAAGCCTTAGCGGAATTTGGCGAAGTGGCCGTCTTCAAACTTGCTGAAATCGACCATGGTGCCCAGTCCCTGCAGATAGGCGACCAGGGCATCCATCTCGGTAACGCGACCGGGGATACCATCGTAGTTATTGTCTTCCGCCTCTTTCAACAGGTTCTCTTCAGCCTTATTGATATCGAGTTCATTCGCGACATCCTTGCCGAAGCGTTTGACATTGGCCTCGTATTCTTTCTCGGTCAGACTGTACGGCACCCCGGT
Organism: Thiohalomonadales bacterium; assembly: GCA_040235555.1. Taxonomy (GTDB): domain Bacteria; phylum Pseudomonadota; class Gammaproteobacteria; order UBA6429; family Thiohalophilaceae; genus RI-92. The sequence goes on from JBECKZ010000156.1 coordinate 53,411, forward strand.
ATCACGCAGTGCACGCATGTGGTCGTCGATATCGTTGTACTTGAGATCGGTTTTAATCAGCCAGGGATAATCCGGCATGATCGATTCCTTCACGACCGAGCGTGGTGCAGTCAGGTGTTGTACGTGCCATTCATTGGAGTACTTGTGGCCGACGCGGGCCAAATCTGGTCCAGTACGTTTTGAACCCCACTGGAACGGATGGTCGTATTGAGATTCCGCTGCCAATGAGTAGTGACCGTACCGCAGCTTCTCATC
>JBECKZ010000235.1:0-8022 GCA_040235555.1 Thiohalomonadales bacterium
TCTGCGCCGGCAGACAGCCCGCCCAGGGAGATGCCGCCCTGTGTGGCGTGCACCGTAAGGTAGGCAGACACTGCACCTAGCACCACACCGAAGCCGATGATCTGCACTGCTTCCAGTATCACCTCCAGCTTCACCCAGCCGGGTCTAAATCCCAGCGCCTGTAACAGGCCGAACTCGCGGGTGCGTTCGAATACCGCCATCAACTGGGTGTTCACCACACCGATGGCGATGAGCACGAACATCACCCACAACCACACATAGACAAAACCCTCGGTAAGATCGCTCATGCCTTTGGTCATCGGCTGGAGTTCTGCCCAGCCGGCAATGTCCAGTTGTGGTGCCGACTGCCGCAGCTGTTGCAGCACCGGCTTGAGTTGCAATTGCGTGGGTGTCATCAGGGCGATTTCTGACAGCAGACCGTCGGCATGCAAAAAATCCTGCGCCGCATGCAGGCCGGTGAACATATAGGCATCTTCCATGCTGGGTTCGGCGGCATAGATGCCGATTACCCGTGCACCGCGTTCCTGCACTTTGCCGTGGGCATCGTTGGCCATAATTACGATGCGTTTGCCTACCCGGGTCTTGAGATGTTCCGCCAGATGTCGGCCCAGCAGCACGCCGTTATCCATAGAGTCCTTGAGCATGCGTCCCTGGATCCGTGCATCGGCAATAAACGAGACCCCGGCTTCTCGTTGCGGATCGATCCCCACCAGGCTCACCGGCAAAGTCTTATACTCGCTCTGGATGATGGCGGGCGTACGCACACGCGGTGCCCAGGCCGTGATCGATTTGTCGTCCAGGTGTTGGGCGAGCAGGCCTGTTGGTGTGGGGAAGCTGTGCTGGATATCCGGATTATCCCGAAAACCCGGCGCATGGATCTGTGCGTCGGCGGTCATGTTTTTCAGACTGCTGACCAGCATGCTGTCGGACCAGCCGATCAACACCGCGTTGAACACGAGGATTGACCAAAGCCCGACCGCCACCACCGCGAGGGTAATGAAGGTGCGGCGCTTGTTGCGCCACAGGTTACGCCAGGCAAACGGAAATAAAATTTTCAATATGCGCATCAGGCTGACCTCATGGCCGCAACCGGTTCCAGTCGTCGCACGCGTCGGTATGGAAAGATACCCGCCAGCAGAATGCAGATCGCCAGCACGCCGGGACCAGCGGAAAGACTCAGTAAGCTCAGCCGTGGATAGAGTTTGCCCGGCAGGCCCCATTGGGCAAAAAAGGTTTCAGCCCCCGGCATATTGATCCCGACGTGACTGTATATCAGCGTGGCGCCACCACCGATGAGCATGCCCAGCGCCAGGCCCAGCAACGCCAACAGGCTCAACTCCAGCCAGATCATGCGCCCGAGCAGGGACGGTCGCATGCCGACGGCCAGCAACACACCGAACTCACGCGTGCGTTCGAGCACGGACATCAGCAAGGTATTGAGAATGATGAACACGACCACCACCACCAGGCTGACGTACCACAGCATGGAGGTATTCAGGTCCAGACTGATCGCTGCATCCAGGCCCGGTTGCAGTTGTTGCCAGTCGTAGACTTGCACATGTGTGTTGGCCAAGGCCTTGCGCACGCGCGGCAGGGCGTGCGTGACGCCGGCCAGGGTAGGACCAGATAACACAAGCAGGTTGACCGCCGAGTCCATGACGAAGCTGGTTTGAAAACGCGCCAGTGGGATCTCAGCAAACTGGCGATCGACATCCGGTGTGCCCGTGTGGAAGATGCCGATTACGGTAAGCACGTCGGCGGCGACACTGCCGTCGCGGGCCTGACCCAGCATACTCACGTGATCGCCAACACCGACATGAAGATTGCGCGCCAACGACGATCCCAACACGATCACTGCCTGGTCATTGCCTTGCAGGTAACGACCCTTTCGGATGCTGTGGTTCAGGCGTGAGACGTGTGTTTCCAGAACAGGATCCACGCCGACAACGGCAGCGGCCACACTTTTTTCGCCGTTGGAGAGAATCGCGTAACTCCTGGCCCGCGGTGCCGCGGCCCCCACGCCATCAACAGTTTGCAAGCGCTTCAAAATTTTATTCGGATGCGCAATGACTTTTCGGATATCGGGATTGTCCTTGTAACCCGCGGGTTGCACCTGGGCAAAACCATCCAGCATGCGCAGGATATTTTCTTTCATGGTGGCGTAGGTGCCCAGTTGAAACGATAACAGGAACACCATGACCAGCGAGGCGAAGGCAATGCTGATGACATTCAACACGGTGCGACGCGGATGTCGCCACAGGTTGCGCCAGGCCAGTCCTGCCAGCATTACTCGCTGCCTCCAAACGTAAACTTGCGTGGGTTACGCAAATTGGATTTGGTGAACAAACTATTGGGCAGCTTGAGATTGAAGTGTCCCTGACTGAACTGGATGCGGGTCCATTCGTCTTTTTTGTCGGCCTTCTGCATGGTCATCACTACCGGGTAAGGGCGACCACCGAGAGGACCCACCTTGCGGGTCTGCATGGCTTTGACCAGTTGCATGTCCTGGTCGTAATAGTCTTCGCCGAGCAATACACCATCGTCACGGATGCGCACGATCTGCTTGCCCCATACCGTGGCCGCCTGCGGTTTGGGCAGGGCTTCGATGGTGAACACCACGTGGCCGTCTTGTTGCTGTTTGCCGATGAGCTTGTGGGTGTATTCGGTGAGGATGGCGTTGGCCTTGGCCAGGTCATTATAAGAGAAGTCCGAGCCCATCCAGGACTGGGCCATCATGCTGGCGGGGAGTTTCAGGATCTGGCTCAGGCGCGGATTGTAGATCCACATGGCATCGCCCAGCTTGAGGGTGGCATTGCCGGCATCCTTGGCCGGTGCAGTGAAACGCACGAGGCTGTCGTCATCACCGCGGGTCCAGGACAACATGGACATGCTGCGTTCCCAGTCCGGGCGGTGGACGGTCATGCTGACTTCGGTATACGAGGATTTGCCGCGCCAGTTGTCGAAGGCCTGCTGGATCAACTGCGTCGGGTCGGGATCGGCGGCTCGGGCAATGACAGGACTCAAAACCGACACCAGGGTCGTGAGTAAAATCCAGTTACACCTTTTCATTACGATCCTCCTTTATCTGTAATAACCCGGTTCAGGTCTCGGCAGTGATACCTCGCCTGACCAGAGTGAGAAAATTATCTGTCCAGGCCTGCACGTCCAGGCTTTGATCGAACCAGTACTGCAGCATCATTCCATCCAGTCCGCCCACCAGCCAGGCGGCGACAGCCTCGCCATCAACATCAGCACGGAATTCACCGCTGGCCTTGCCAAACACGATCAGTCCGGCGGCCATGCCGCGGAATTCGCGGTAGGCATTTTCCAGGACCTTGGCAAAACGATCCCGTGCCGAACCGGAACTGGCCGCCGCCCATAGTTCCAGGGTCAGGGGAAACATCTGAATATTCTGCTGCAGGGATGTGACGCAGAGTTTGAAGCAACCGGCGAGTTTGTCGTAGCTACCGACTTGCGACGCGATCACGCTTTCGCAAGCGAAGACCAATTGTCCCTGAAAGGCTTCAAAGGTGGCGTAGAAAAGTTCTTCCTTGTTTTCGAAGTAACCGTACACCGTGCCCTTGCTGACCCCGGCGGCCGCAGCAATATCATCCACCGATGCACCCTGGAATCCCTTGCTGGCGAAGACTTCTGCCGCTGCCTGGGTGATTTGTGCACGTTTGGCCTGTTTGTCGACGATCCGGGGTGCCATGGACTCATTCTATAATGACTGACTAGTCAGTCATTATAGAAGTACTGGGCAATACTGCAAGCTTGGGAGGAGGGGTACCTTAGCTTCTATCCTGTTTCAGAAAATCGTTGTTATGTATTTTGTACCAGTAGTTGGAGTTTCTTCACTGTGTTGAGATTCCTGCCTGTGGCGGGGACACCCAGACAGGCCTCGATATTGGCCACCAGCTTTGAGCGCCCGATACCCTCAGGCGCATGCAGGTAGAATACCTTGCCAGTAATTTGATATTGCTCTGATTTCGCCCTGAATCGTGTGAGCTTTTCCGTGTTGATTTTGGGCTGACTTTTGCAGAAGTAAAAATGTACAGCCTTGCCATCGGCTGATGTATACGGATTATTCTTTACCGCGGCATGGAACTCGGTTTCGTCTAGCGCCATGACTTCAGGTTCAAAACCGAATGTGTGCAGGACAAGTAATCTGATTTTTTTATCGGGTCGGGCCTGGCTTTGCAGTACCACATTGCCACTCTGGATGTAGGTCCGAATATTTTTGTACTTATTTTCTTCAAGTATGGTCACGAGCTCCTGCATGGGAAGGAGATTTTTCCCGCCGACGTTGATACCCCTGAACAAAACGATATAGGTATTCATGCTTAATTAGTTTAGACAACAATTAACCAGGGAGTGAATCGACGTGGTCAGCGACTTGTCAGGCATTTAAGTTGAGCGATTTGTTACGGCCAGCCATGCGCTTGCGCCTAAAAATAATAAACCACTGAGCCCATGTTGAGCGGAACGCAAACGACGATGTTTTATTAATAGTGCCAGTTTAGAAGACATCAGCGCGTAACAGGAATCTAAAACCATCGCCATCACCAGGAAGCTAAGCGACAGCAGCAATATTTGGAGGTGGTAATTCTCTGTGTCGGTCACAAACTGGGGAAGAAACGCGCTGAAAAATAATAAAGTCTTCGGGTTGGCCAGTGAGACCAGGAATCCCCTTGTAAAGGTAGCCGAAGCAGTGATGTCTGGATCCTGCTGTTTTGTCCGAAAGACCTGCTTCAGGTGGGTTAGCCCAAGATAAAGCAGGTAGATAACACCAATCCACTTTAGATCATAAAGTCCGTTGGAAATAAGCCGGATAAACCAGGCGGTACCAATTGCAACCATGAATAACTGGATAGCCATGGCAAGCGACGTGCCTGCCACAGTTTGCAACCCGCGTGTCTTTCCATGTGCAATACTGGTGGAGACGATTACAAGTACATTCGGACCGGGAACAATGATGAGTCCAAATGAGACCAGCAGAAATGCTGCATATAATGTGATGTCCATATTTTTATTTTCGCTAAACCTAAAATTCAGGAACCACCGAACTTGTCGATCAACAACTGCCTGACTTCCTTCTGCTCGAAAAACGCAGTATGGAAGATGTGCTCTTTGTGTTGCATACCGTATTCCGGCCCGGCGGTCACGACGATGGATTGGGTGACGTGTTTATCGAAGGTACCTGCACCGTCATAGGGTACGACCCCATCGTTGGGTTTGCCGTGGAAAATGAATTTATCGAGGCCGATATCATCGAACATGCCTGCCAGGGCACCACTGGGTTCATAATTGGAGCGTGCGTAGATGTATTCGCAATTCAACTGATTGAGTGGTTTGTTCAGTTCTTTGAATATTTTCGCCTCGGGCGACATGGCATGAATGCCGGGGAATTTGTTCACACCGTATTGCACGGCCTTGAGCAGCCCGGTGGCCAGTTGCAGGGGAAAGAAGGTATTGGCAATGCTGCTCAGCGCGGAGAACGTATTCACCAGCTGGCCGATCCGATCCGGGTTGGCGAGGGGCGAGCCCTGGCAGGCGCCAGCGACGAAAATGACTTTACCAACCTTGATCTGGCGTTGTTCGAGCTGCGGTGCGGTGTCCGGATGCTCCAGTAAACTCCGGGTCACTCCTGCGCCACGGCTATGACAAAGGATGTCGATCTCACAGTTCTCGGGCAACATGGCGAGCAGATCTTTGGCGTTGTCGAGGGTGTCTTTGGCGACGGTCCAGTGATCGAAGCTGATGATTTTCGAATAATTACCACGTATGCGAAATAGCAGGTCGTCGTCCCAGCGATTAAGCAGCAACTCGCTAAATGCGCCCTTGGTGGAGCTGAAGATGCCGTGGATGAGCAGCAGGTATTTTTCGCCGCTCTTGAGTTTGTCTTTGTACTCGATTATCTCGCCGATGGTCTTGTTGTCCGGGTGCTCGCGTAACCTGAGTTGAAACAGTTTGGCAGGTTTATCCTTGTTAAACGCCTCTTTCTCGATGAACTTGGTCAAGTAGTCAACCAGCCGATTGCTCACCCAGTCTTTTATCTTGTCCACGATCTTGTGCTTGATAAAGCGCACCAGGGTCTTTACGCCACTCAATGAAAATCCCCGGCGGCCGCGCGCTTTTTTGTCGGTCACCTGTAATTGCATACTGAAGACTGCGGCACCAGCCTTTTTGGCGCTGGCGGCATGCCAGAACATCACCCCGTTCACTTCCACCATGGCCATGACCACTTCGTCCTTGTCACAGTCAACGCTCAGATCCACCTGTGATGTCTCGTCGTCGCCATGCTTACTGACCGGGGCAATTTCCAGCGCAGCGATTTCTTCAAAGCCCGACTGCTTGAGTTCTTTATCGACGTCTGCGGAACCCGCATAGATGTCATGCGCGAAATAGCCCCGGCCCTGGCGGGTCTCCTTTTTGAGCGAGGGCACATTCGACTCGATATCCAGATCATGCGTCTCGCAATGAATACTGATCTTGTGGCCGTTGATGGTGAGCTTTTGTTTCTTGTTGCTGCTAATGCGCAGCGGCTCTGCTTCTATCTGTGCACCCATATCCTCATAACGATTACCCCGGCGGGCCATGCGCGCCTTGTTTTTACGCTTACGCCGGTATTCGGCACGCTGCGACTTGGCATCCCCGGCGATCTCGCCGTGGACGACATCGGGCCCGTATTCGGTGACGTGTTCCTTTTTCACGGGATCGTAAAAACCGATGTAGCCGCCCGGATTGATCCCAAAGGATTCCAGTGAATGGGTGGTGCGGGCATGTGGCAGGCGGTATTTCGTGCCCAGGAAGTCATTGCGGCTACCGGGTTCGGCCTCTTCGGTAAAATACAGGGGCAAGACAAAATTCGAGACTTCAATGCCGTCGATCTCGTAGGTTTCATCCTGCACGGCGTCACACATCTCATGCCAGTGATACACCTTGCGGCGCTGATCCCGGGGATGCGGTCCGCGGATTAACGTGTTTGCCTGGCGGTCGCCGAGCAATTCCAGCACTTCGTGGGAAAAGGTGACGGTCCAGTTTTCTCCAAGCTCTGTGGCGATATCGACAAACACAAAACCGTAGGGGATGCCGCGAAAATTTGCCTCGTGATAACCCAGGGCATTGGGGACGTCGGACTTGTCCCAGATATAGACGATGGCCTCGCCCTGCAGGTCCTGCGGGTTGTCCACATCCAGCTCATCGGTTGAACAGCCTTCCAGGCGCAGCGTCGCGCCGAGGTTCCAGTAGGGTTGGAAGTCTTCATTGATCTGCCGGTTAATGGCGCGGATGGCGGTAATGACTTCAGCGTCCGACAATAATCCGTGGGTCATATTCACGACTGAGATACGCATTGTTTGCAGCTCCTTCTGTTGGCGTTGATCGAGCTAGTGATACTGCCTTATGTACTGTTGTGGTCTACCACATACTCCTTTGTTATTGGAAATTCAGATTACATTGCTCCTGTTTTAATTTTTTTTGTACTAACATTCCGGATCAGCCACGGCTACGACAGAGCGCAGCGACTGCGTGGACTCGGCTGAAATTGGTTGTTACGCATAGTTTTGAATTAAAGCTTGAACAAGAAATGTAATCAAAGCGGCCAAACTAAGAGCACTACGAACTATATGAAGCTTATTCCAACGATTCAGTAGTATTTTCGCTTCCTCCGAATCTTTTTCTGCATTCAAGCCTAGCAGGCGGTTGTTGGTTGGCATAATGACAATAAGTGTAAATGGGGCCACCAGCACGAGCAGGATTCCGGCCACGAGAACTACAATATTCGCACCAACAAACCAGGCGATTACCGAAAAAACAAAACCAAGCACCGCAAGAGACGCTTGCATTACCGTGGCACGTTTGTAACTGGGTGCCCACTCCGAGAGGGCTACTTTGACCCCACAAGACATTCTTGCTGGATGCTCAACTGCATTGATGTAGATTGCTGCACCGGTAAAGATTGCACAACAGAGCATTGCCAGGAATTCCATGAGTACTTGCACTGTAGCTCCTTTTTATTTT
>JBECKZ010000058.1:0-3884 GCA_040235555.1 Thiohalomonadales bacterium
CGCGAAAAAATTCATCCGATGTTTCAAACGGATCTTCTGCCAGAGCCAGGGCGGCTTCAACTGCGTCATCCAGCTCTTCCTGAAGTTCATCCGGGCGATCTTCCAGGTAACAGTTTACGTGACCCAGCAGGGGTTCCACCTCTCGACTCATATCAATACAGGACTGAATATTGCCCACGCCCATACCAAACTGTAGCAGCACAATGCCTGCGCGGGCGCGACGCAGAAATGCTGCGCCATCGTGATCAATGATCATCTCATCCGGAATAAAGACATCCTCAAAAATACAGGCGAAGGTACGGGTGCCTTCCAGTGCAGTAAAGTGTGCGGATTGACGCAGGCTGAAGCCTTCCGCCGCACAATCCACCAGCGCCATCACGGAGCGGTTATCTGTGCCTTCCAACGCAAACAAGGTACCAAAGACATGGTCATTACCCAGGTTTGATACCCAGGGTAGCGATCCATTAACGATATAGCCCCCATCCACACGCTTACCGTTAAGGCGCAGGGGCTCAATGCCCGCAAACGCCTTCATGGTATTGGACATCCCGGTACCACCCAGCACTTCTCCAGTGGCCAGCTTTGGTAGCCAGATATCACGCACAGCTGCATTTTCTGCATTCTGCAGATACCAGCCGCAAGTATCCTGGCACCAGATAGCGAAGCCGGTTGAGAGGCATTCGTGAGATACCGTCGCCATTGCCTGCACGGCCGTTCCCATATCATGTTCACCGGTGGGACTTGCTGCCGGCAGGTGCTGACGAAAAACGCCCACTGCCCCGAGCTTCCGCATGACCTCTTCGGGATAATACCCCTCCAGGTCGATCTTCACGGTCAGTGGTTTTAGCTCCTGATCAACGATCTCCTGGGTTGAAGCCAGCAACTCTTCAACAGATAACAACGCATCAGGTACAGAGGGTGCGAAATTGCTCATCGAATTTTCCTCAAGTCTTTAAATGAATCAGGCGGGTTTCACTTCCACTTCGACGTTGTTACGAAGCGTATTGGCAACCGGTGACCAGACATTGGAATGACTGATGATCTCGTCAATTTCCTCCTTCGGAGCATCACCTTCCGCATCAATCTTTACGCGCACCGCTGAAAAACCCAGCGTTTTGGCTTCATCCAGATCACCCGTTCCCCACACTGCCGTCACGTTGATGTCACCTTCGAGTTCCAGTTCCAGCTTGCTCAGCTTTACCCCGCGCGCTGCAGCATTGGCATGAACGCCAACGGCCAGACAGGCACCCAGCGAGGCCAGTACCGCTTCCGAAGGATTGGGGGCATTATCTTCACCGAGGAGATGGGGAGGCTCATCAATCAGCATGGGTGCCAGGTCACGCACATAGGTCTGCATACGGAACTGCCCTTCGCACACGGTTTTGGCTTTCAGGGTTACCACGGAGTCCGGATTGGCCTTGCCTTTCTCACCCAGGGCTTTCAAGCCATCCGTGTCCAGCGGACGCAGACAGCTCATGGATTTAGCGATAGTTTGTGGATTGGTGCTCATAAGATTAAGTCTCCAGTTAATGATTGGGTTAACATCACTGGAGATAGAGCAATGGCTGTGCCAGAATTGATTAAACTTTTATAATCAACAAGTTATGATAAACAAGCGGTCAACCGTCGGACAGGACACGCACACTTTGTCGACAATGTCGGCAACGACTAAACAATTTGTTCGCTTTGTCCTGTTGCTTGTATGTTGAATTTTCGAGCTGACGTGCAAGTATCACATCACTTCGAGCTCGAGTTTTTTGATTCGATAACGTAATTGGCGGGGTGTCATACCAAGACTAATGGCGGCACGCGTCTTGTTTCCCTGGTTTCGTTCCAGGGCGTCCAGAATGACATCTCTTTCGTCTTCTCGCACTTTGAGATAGGGTCTCAGGCCATCGATGATCGTTGCAGAGTGGCTTCTTTCCTGGTGCGAGTGTGCTTTCTGAATTGAAGAGTACGAAGCAACAGACTGGCTCGTATCTGGATGATTAATACCCTCTTCCTCGATCAGAATCTTCTTAATCAGCTCTGCCGAAATCTGCGTTTCGGTGCTCATCAGTACCGCGCGTTTCACCAGATTTTCCAATTGACGAATATTGCCAGGCCAGGGGTATCCATCCAGCATTTCTACCGCACCCGGCGCAAAGCTCAGGTTACGTTCATACTCCTGATTAGTGATATTCAGGAAGTACCTTGCCAGGATCGGAATATCTCCCTGTCTCGCGCGTAACGGCGGCAAGCGAATGGGAAACACATTCAGGCGGTAAAAGAGATCCAGACGGAACTTGTTTTCATTCACCGCTTCCTGGAGATTCTTGTGAGTGGCCGCCAGGATGCGCACATCAACCGGGATGTCCCTGCTGCTGCCAACACGCTGGATAACCTTGTGCTCCAGCACTTTTAAGAGTTTGGCCTGAAGGTCAAGATCAAGGTCACCGATTTCATCGAGAAACAGGGTACCGCCCGAGGCCAGTTCGATCTTGCCCCGTTTCATGCTGTTGGCACCGGTAAAGGCGCCTTTCTCGTGACCAAACAATTCTGATTCGATCAGCGAGGCAGGTATCGCCGCACAGTTGATACTGACAAATGGCCCTTCAGCGCGATCACTGGCCAGATGTTGCATACGTGCAAAACGCTCCTTGCCGGTACCCGATTCACCCAGCAGCAGAACAGTGGTGCTGGTTTTTGCTACCTGCAGGGACTGCTGGATTGCCTGTTGCAAGGCGGGGCTCTGCCCCATAATGCCATAACGTGCCCCTTTGCTTTCCAGCTTGTTTTTCAGCAACTGGTTTTCTGAAAGGAGCTGTGCCGTATGCTCTGCGACTAATTCATTCACCCGCAATATCTGACCGATAAAGGTTGCCAGAACCTGGAGCAAGGCAACGTCCCGTTGGAAAGGGCGTTCTCGCTGTCGCAGCCGGTGCACGGCAAGCACCCCGGCCGGAAATTCTTCCATCACAATGGGAACGGCAATAAACGCAACCGCCTCATCGGGCAGAGTCGTCCTGTCGACAGCGCGCGCCAGATAGGTGGGTTCATCATCGATGTCCTGAATCAGGGCCAACTGCCCTGTCTGGAAGACTTTCCCCGTGACGCCTTCACCAATCACGTAACGTCCACGCAATCGTTCTTCTTCTGTGAGCCCGTATGCGAAACTGATCTCAAGTTCACCACTATCGGTTGAAGGCAGTAATACACGCCCCCGGTTGAGTCCGAGTAGCTGGGATAATAATCGCAGAATACCCCGAATCGCCGGCTCCGGATCAGTGGAGCGGGTAATCAGTCGTGCTGCTTCCTGTAATACCAGCAACTCGGATTCGGGTGTATTTGCGATTGAAACTTTGTTCATGGCCCATTCCTGACAATGTCGACATTAATGCTTCCAAAGCAAGTCTCGGGCCAGCTTCAAAAAGTGAAAGAAATATCGCGGCTTACTTCCGCGCCAGGACAGGTGGTCGCTCAGACATGCACCAATCCATTAGTCATTAATCATTAAACGCACTAAACGTGTGCAATTTCTCTCTCCTTTCGGCAACTAGTCCTGGTGATGCCAGCTGAAGCGTTTGATCAAGCTGACGCATATTCCATCGAGAAAAAACCCGATGACACCAATCACAACCACCATGGCAGCCAGGGTATCGTATTCCAGCGTATCTCTGGCATCGTTGATGGCATAGCCAAGACCACTGGTTACGCCCAGGTATTCCGCGGGCACCAGCACAATCCAGGCAACACCCACTGCCAGGCGAACCCCGGCAAAAATATCCTGACCGATAGCCGGAAAAATAATCCGGTACAGCATCTGGGTACCACCCGCACCCAGGTTTTTTGCCACCTTGAACCACAACGGATCAATACGACGCACTCCCTGGGCAGTCGAGAAC
>JBECKZ010000064.1:0-16382 GCA_040235555.1 Thiohalomonadales bacterium
CGACTGCGAATACCATGGTGGCAGATCAAGACAATCTCACATGCCGGGTCCAGCCTGGCCTGTTCGACAGCGAGCGGGATCTGCTGCATCGGGATCAATTCTGACCCCGCAATATGACAACGTTCAAATTCCCAGGGTTCGCGCACATCGAGCAACATGGGGCGGATATCACATTGTTGTAAATACTCAGCCAGTTGTTTGGGATAAAACCGTTGCATCTCGGCAATATGGAGTCAGCCCGACCAGGATACAACCCGGCGAATTACGCGGACATGTATCCCCATATGTGGATGGGTGACTTACAGGACGAAGCGGTTGGGTTGTACCGCATTGCGTAATGCGGGTAGATCGGTTTCGAACAAGGTTTCACGGCGGAATTCGTTATCACTGAGGCGGGTAATCAGCATGGCCTCCATGGCAGGGGAATCCCCCACAATCGCAAACAGACGCCCGCCGGGTTTTAACGCGTGTTCGAAGCTTTCCGGGAGAATGGGAAGGGAACCGGTAATCGCAATCACATCCACCTGACCACAATTTGGCCAGCCTCGGGCCGCATCTCCCGTCTCAAGGGTTGCATTGATGATCCCTTGCGCTGACAGCTTTTGCGTTGCGGCCGTGGTGAATTCCGGGTGGATGTCCACGCTGAAGACGTGACGTGCCAGTCTGGCCAGACACGCAGTAACAAATCCGCTACCGGTGCCAATCTCAAGCACAGTGTCCGTGGACTGGAGATTCAATGCCTGCAACATGCGCGCTTCTACCACCGGTGGCATCATGACTTCGGCATGGCCTAGTGGGATTGCGATATCGGTGTATGCCAGCTTACGGTAGGACTCGGGTACGAAGTCTTCGCGAGGTAACTCTTCCAACAGGTCCAGGACTCGTTGGTCCAGTACATCCCAGGTCCGAATTTGCTGAACCACCATGTTATGGCGGGCTTGTTGCAGGTTAAGGTCAGACATCGCGAGACTCCCCTTGAATAATTATTTTTGTCCGGCCGGCTAGGGTATGCAGATTCCCTGACACAGGCAATAGCACCCCTATGCCCCTGGCGATGAAAATCCCTAGGTATATATAAAGAGATTTTATTCTAATACATACGACCGCCACGGAGGGCGGGAGTACTGGAAACGCAGGAGCAGTTTCCAGTGAAAAGAGATTTTATTCTAAAACATACGACCGCCAGGGATTGGCACAGGGAGGTGCTTATGTCGCGGAGACCAGGGAAGGCCGAAAGCGATGGACGGTAGTCCTGGAAACGCAGGAGCAGTTTCCAGTGAAAAGACCTTATTCCAAGCGGCGCATCAACTCCCATACTCAAATCAGGCAAAATATAGTTGATAATGAGAACGATTATCAGTAAGATTTTAGTATTAGATAAATCTAATACAACAACCAAATAAATTGTGAAATTATTTTTTAAGTTGAGGTTAGTTATGTGGAGTGATGTAAAGGCGCGAGACCGCCAGTCTGCGGGCGTTACCGGCGCGGGGAATTACAGGTTCGTAGCATTAGTTCTGGGGGTGAGTTTATTAATCGGCAGTAGCCTGGCTCATGCTACCCACAAAGTGTATTCACCCACGGTCGAGCCGGGTGAGTTTGAACTGGAAATACGCGGCCACACGACGTTCGATAGCGATGCTGCCAAGGATGATCAACAGGCGTATAAACTCGAGGCGGGCTACGGTATCGGTGAGAAATGGTTCACTACCCTGGGCACGACCCTGGAGAAAGATGACAACGGTAACTTGCAAAGCCAGGAGGTGTTTTGGGAGAACATTATTCAATTGACTGAGCAGGGTGAGCATTGGCTGGATGCAGGCCTGTATCTGGAATATGCCGTGGCTCGCGGTTCCGGGACTCCGGATGAACTGGAAACCAAATTGTTATTGGAAAAAAGCGTCGGTAATTTCCTGCACACCGCGAACCTTGTATTCGTGCGCAATGTCGGCAGCGGTGCGCCGAATACAACGTATTTCGAATACGCCTGGCGTAGTAAGTATTTCATCAGAAACTCCCTGGAAGTCGGTGTTGAGATCTATGGTGAGATGGGTGAGTTCGGCCATGTGCTGCCGTCAGACCAGCAGGACCACCGGATAGGACCAGTCATCAGCGGTATTTTGGATCACTCTGACGAAGGCAAGTGGCGCTACGAACTGGGTTATCTGTTCGGGGTCAGCGATGCTGCACCCAGCGGGACCCTTAAATTCAATCTGGAATATGAGTTTCGGCATTAGGGTTGGTTAATTCGAGGTTAACGGGGTAACTCCGATCTCCCATTTAGAGACGTTACCAAAAGCTTTGCGAAATTTATGTTAAAATCATTTTTTTGCTCAAATGGCAATCGGAAATTTATTAAATATATTTTCAGGTAATTACCCGGTCCGTTGCCTCAAATTACTGACTACCTATGACATTGCTAAGCAACATACCACTTGGTCTTTTACGCTGGTCTCTGCAGACGCGTGGTCTGCGCAGTTTCGGTCACCGATTTCTCAGCCCGGCTTTTCTGATACCCAAATACCCCGCGTATGGAAAACTGCCTCATAACTTTATCGAACAGTCAGGAGAAATTCGTATTGTAGGATTTCCCAAGTCTGGCAATGTCTGGCTTACCTCATTGATTGCTACCTGTCTTGGTATCGATGTGAATGCGGAGAAAGACAAATGCCGGGTCACACATACACATCTGAAAATGAAAAATGCGGACTTGTTTAACAAACAGCTGCTACGCGGAGCAGTGCTAATCCGGGATTTGCGCGATATTATCGTTTCCTTGTACCACTTTTCGAAAACCGAACATTTCAAGGACGCCATTGGGCGACACTTTATTTTTAATGACATCGAAGCGATGTATAGCGAATTCTTTTTGCCATATTACGTCAACCGAATTCAAATACTCGAAACTCTGCCTGATGATTATCTCTATTTCGGCTGGCCAGTGATTCGCTATGAAAGATTATGTGATTCTCCCGAAGAGGAACTGCGACTTTTGTTTAAGGTTTGGGATATCGAAGTTTCGCAGGAGACTATCGCAAAAAGTGTCCAAATGAACTCACTTGATGCCATGCGTTCCGGCAAGGGAAAAACCACCGAGGAGGTTCAGGCCACGCATTTCAGAAAGGGTGGCTATGGCAATTATAAAGACGAGATACCCGAGCATATGCTGGCAGACATTGAATTGCGGTTTAGGGATTACCTGCGACGTTGGGGTTATATCGTCGAGAGTAGTTAAGCCTGCTTTTGCAGTCGTAATGGTAAGCGGCGCAGGCGCTGACCGGTTGCTGCAAATACGGCATTGGCCACGGCGGGTGCGATTGGCGGTACACCCGGCTCGCCTACTCCGGCCGGTGGTCGTGTACCCTTTATGATATAGGTCTCCACCTGAGGGGTTTCCTGCATCGTTAACAGCGAAAAATCATGGAAGTTGGACTGCTGCACCTTGCCATCCTCGATGGTGATTGCGGACTTGAGTGCAGCCGTCAGGCCAAACACGATGGCGCTTTCCATTTGTGCACGTACGCCGTCTGGATTGATCACGGTACCGCAATCGATGGCGCAGGTAACTTTGTGCACCCGGATTAGCTGAGTATCATCAATGGAAATTTCCGCGACCTCAGCGACGTGGCTGCCATTCGCCGAGTGCAGTGCGATACCATGGAAATGCCCTGCGGATAATGTTTTGCCCCAGCCTGCCCTGTCAGCCGCCAGCTGCAGAACTGCGAGCAATTCTGGGTGATGTCCGAGTAACTGCTTGCGATACTGCAGCGGGTCGAGTCTGGCGGCATGAGCCAGTTCATCGATAAAACTTTCCTTCACAAAGGCATTATGGAAATCACCTACCGAGCGCCAGAAACCCACGGGCACGATCGAGGTGAGCTTGACGTATTCCACACTGCGATGGGTCATGGCATAGGGCAGATGTGTGGCACCTCCGGTCATGGAGTGATCGCCACCCTTACCGTTTGAACTCGGCCATAAATATTCATTTATGGAATTGCCAACAAGTTTATGCTGCCACGAGGCAATTGATCCATCTGCATGCAGGTGGGCAGTTAGCCGATGGGTGGTCGCCGGGTGATAGTAATCATGTTGCAGGTCTTCCTCACGCGACCACATCAACCGGATCGGTCGGCCTGTCTCCTTGGCGATTTGTACGGCTTCGGCTACAAAGTCCGATTGAAAGCGCCGGCCAAATCCACCACCCAGTTGTGTAACATGTATATGAACATCGTCATGATGCCCGGGAAATAACTTGTTCCAGGCCTTATCGAAAAACCGGCTGATGGGTGAGATGCCATGTTCCCGGGCAACGTTGAATGCGTTGCCCGGCTTCTGAGTCGGTGCCCATACCTGGACGTGACCATCATGCACATACGCCGTACAGGACATCGGCTCCATGGTGGCATGCGCCTGATATGGGAGTTCATAGACGGCTTCCAGTTTTTGCGTACCGGTCATGTCGACCAATGTGCCGGTATGTTCCGCGACGAAGCCATTGTTATCGAGCAGGCGTCGGTACTCTGATGCAGGAATAATTTTTTCGCTGGGGCGTTGCCAGTCTATTTTAAGTTTTTTACGGGCCTCGTCGGCAAGCCAGTAATTGTCGGCCACGATAGCCACGCCGCTGTGGATTTTAAAAATGTGCCGGACACCCGGGATGGCTAGTGCAGCTTTTGCATCGAAGCTGGTCAGTTGCCCACCAAAATACGGACAGTGCACCACGGTGGCCGTCAGGATCTTGTCCAGCGCGATATCTGCACCGTACTTTGCTCGGCCATTTATCTTTGAAGGTAAATCGACACGTGGTGGTGAGGTACCGATGACCGTAAAGTCACGGGATTTCAGGGCAACATGTTTGGGCACGGGCAATGTATGCGCGAGGTCAATCAGCTCGCCGTAATGCAGACTCGCGCCGGTCTTGAGATTGTGCACCTGCGCCTGGCTGGCCTGGCACTCGTGCTTACTGGTCTGCCAGTGTCGACTCGCGGCCGTAATCAATAACTCGCGGGTAATGGCGCCTGCCTCGCGCAGGCGTTGCCAGTTGCTTTGCACGCTATTGCTGCCGCCGGTATTTTGATTACCATACCTGGGATCGTAGCCCGCCTGTTCCACCTTGAGTTGATCGACTGCTACGTGCAGTTCTTCAGCAACCAGCATGGCAAGGGAAGTTGTGACTCCCTGGCCCATTTCTGATTTGCTCATGTGAAACACGATGCGGTTGTCGCGATGAATTTCGATCCAGGCAACGGGCTGGATTTTGTTCGCATGGGTAGCGGCGGCCTCGCTAATTTCCGGGTAAATACCCAGTACGAGACTGGTTGCGCCGGCTGCGGACAGGATTAAAAACTGCCGGCGATCCATGCGCAATTGTAAAGACTGGTCGGGATTATTTTCGGTCATGGCGTTGTTGTGCCGCGTCGAGGATGGCCTGTCGTATCCGCTGATAGGTACCACAACGACACAACACACTACTCATCGCCTGCTCGATTAACGGTTCGGTTACAGCTTTATGTTGATTCAGTAATGCCGCGGCGGCCATGATCTGCCCGGACTGGCAATAGCCGCATTGCGTCACCTGATGTTTGATCCAGGCCTGTTGCAGGGGGTGCGAGTTATCCGCTGACAGGCCCTCGATCGTAACGATAGGCTGATCCTTGATGTCTTCCACTCGTGTGATACAGGAACGTATGGCCTTGCCCCCGGCGTGTACGGTACAGGCACCGCAAAAGCCTTTGCCGCAACCGAACTTGGTACCGGTGAGGCCAATGATGTCGCGCAGGACCCAGATGAGCGGCGTATGGGGAGAAGTGGTCACCTTGTGTGGCTTGCCGTTGATCGTCAGGGTATAGGCGGACATGGTGGCGAGCCGACTCCTTATGGTTATGCCAGACCGCGTACAGCGCGGACTGTTGGTTCTGACTTCAGCGTGAAATGATAGTTTCGCATATTTAGCATACCTGTCCCTTGCCAGGCCAGTGGGGTGGGGTTATCCAAGGCAGTGTGTCGACCGTGACGCAGAAACCCGTATGGCTCCCGGCTGATAATACAAACATTTACCCGGGTAAGGCTCGAGGCGGTCCCGATTTTTCATATTGAAACTAGGGTTGTATTGGGAGTAACGGAACCCATAGCGTATACTGGCCTCTTAGGTTAAAGGCCGTGGCACCGGTAACCCGGCCAAAACCTATGGTGTAGTTTGGTTATTGCTAGGGGGTTAAGCATGTCCGCTGTAGAACAAAAAGTAAGAAGTTTTATCCTGGAAAATTTTATGTTCAGTAATGATGAATCCGCACTCAATAATGAAGAGTCTTTACTGGACAAAGGTGTGATCGATTCCACCGGGGTGATGGAACTGGTGGCATTTCTGGAAGACGAATACAAATTCAGAATCAATGATGATGAACTGATACCGGAAAATCTTGATAGTGTGCGTAACATTGTGGCATTTGTGGACAACAAATCTGCCGCAAACTAATGGAGGCAATTCAGCGTGAGGGATAACGCGAAGACCATATCCATGCCAATAACGAGATATGCAGTGCGTCCCGCCAATATCGTGCGGGATCGGGAGATCGTGCTTGGGTTGTGGCAGCAGGGATTTCCTGCCCCGGATCAACAGCGCATTAAATATGACTGGTGTTATGGTCCTACGCCGGTGGGCGTGGGACGCTTATACCTGCTGGAACACGGGGCAAATGCCGAAGTGATCGGCGTGCAGGGGATTGTACCGCGACACTGGTGGTACCAGGGTAAGACCAGGGGCGTGGGCATCTGTGCCGATCTCGTTGTGGATAAAAACCATCGTTCTATCGGCCCGGCCCTGAACATGGTGCGCCAGGTCATCGAAATTGAACAGGATCTGCCGGCTGCCGAATTGCTCTACGGTTTTCCCAATCCTAAATCAGAAGCCTTGTATCGGCGTGCCGGTTATACCAAGTGGGGTGAGATTACCCGCTATGCCAGGCCGCTGCGCCTGCATTTCTGGCTGGCCAGGAAAGCAATCCCCGATCTACTGGCGCGCGTGCTGGGCAAAATTAATGATATTGCGTTTCAACTACGCCTGAAGCTGAGCAATATGCACGCCTCCCAACACTGGTGTTGTGTGCCTGCAAACGTCTTTGATAAACGCTTCGATGTGCTCTGGTCGCGTGTGTCCAAGCAGGCTGGGCCCATGGTAATCCGCGACAGTGAATTTCTACAATGGCGTTTTGGGAATAATTTTTCCGGCCAGACGCAGGTAATGGTGCTGGAGGCGCGTGACGGTCAAATTGATGGTTATGTCGTTTACGTGGTGAATGGTGACAACATGGTTTCCATTCTCGATTTTCTGACGGTGGACAATGACAAGACATTGCCGGCGATGTTGAAAATGTTTTTGCGTGCGATGTACGACAAAGGCCATGTTGGCGCCATGTTGGAGTTTGCTGGGCCGAAACCCATCAGCGATATCCTGGTTCGTTGCGGATTCTTACCGCGTGAATCCAGCCCTGTCTATGTAGTTCTGGGAAAAACGCAAAGCGAGCTGGAACAGGGTGGCTTACCATACTTCACCGGCTGTGATCGCGATCAGTAATGCGCTAGAGAGTCTAATCAGTCAATTGCAAGAATACGCAAGACGAGTATGTATATGCAGTACCGTCAACTCGGCAATACTTCGCTCAGGATCTCGGAAATCGGTTTTGGTGCCTGGGGAATCGGTGGTGCGAGTTACGGTGTTGTCGAGAAAACCGAGTCGCTACGTGCGCTCGCTGTGGCTGAAGAACTGGGTTGTAATGTAATCGACACGGCTGCCGTATATGGTGATTCGGAGCAGGTCATCGGTGAGTTCCTGCGTGGACGACGGGATAAATGGATCCTGGCCACGAAGTATTCCGGGGGCAAAGACAGCCTGAGCGCAACGCTCGAACAACAGCTGCAACGGCTGGGTACCAATGTCATCGATCTCTACCAGATTCACTGGGTACCGCGCGCTGATGGGGCACGGCTGTATGAGGAACTCTATCGGTTAAAGCGCGAAGGCAAGGTGCGCTATGTCGGTGTCTCTTTATATAACATCAACGACATCGATTATGTCATCGACCATACTGAACTCGATACCATACAGTTAGCGTGCAACCTGCTCGAACCCTTACCCTACCTGCCGCGACTGGACAAGATCAGGCGCAGTGGCCTGGGTGTGATCATTCGTTCCAGTCTCAAGGGTGGTTTTCTCGCCGGTAAGTACAATCACGACACAGTCTTCAGTGACAGTAACGATCAACGCAGCAAACTCTCGCGCGTCGAACTCGGCAAACTGCTCGACCAGGTGGAGGCGATGAAATTTCTGGAAAAGGAGTCAGGCTCGCTTGCACTGGCCGCTGCACGTTACCCGCTATCGTTTGTGTCGACCTCGACCGTACTTCTCGGCACCAAGACTGAAGCCCAGGCACGGTTTAATTTCGGTGAAGTCCCGGGTACCAAACTCAGCGACGAAAATCTGCAACGTATTCATGTTGTGCAAAAACAGCTTGGACTGTGGCCCCCCGCCTGGCTGCGCTTACTGCAATCCCTCAGGAACAAACTCAGGCGCTGAAAGCCGGCACCTTGTGGAGCTAGTCGCTTCGTATCGGGAAATAGGCAATAGCGGCGTGTTCGTTGGCGTGCGGATGAAACCTGCCTCCCCAGCTCATTGCCCACGCATAGAATGCTATCAGCAAGAAGACATCGATCATGAGACCGAACATCAAAAACAGGACCGGCATGTAGAGCAGGGAAAAGCGATGAATCAGATAGAGCTGGGCAAAGTATTGCAACGGGATAACCAGGCCCAGATACAACATCGTAATCAGAGTAAGCGCGAGTTTTTTTAACAGGCTGACGTCGAAAATAAAATAGGTCAGGCCATACACGACCGGAACAATCGCTATGAAGGCCATGCCGGCGAGCATCATCAAGGCGTGATAGCCTGCCAGGCTATAAGGGTAGTACTGCGGCCACCAGGTGAAAAAGGCAATACTGATGGCATGAATCAGGGCAAGGGCGCGTAACAGGTAAGCCAGGGGGGTAAAGCGGTCCGGCAACAGGAATGAGATCACTAGAATGCATGCCGTGAGGATGACGGCTGTGTTCCATTGTTCAGCATTGGGCACCGCTGCACCGAGCTGCGCATAAGGTGTGTAGATATTGTATCCGGCGATACTGAAACCGAAATTCGCCAGCCTGACATCGTGATAGCCGAACAGCGTAAGGCACCAGTGCAAAAGACTTGACCAGCTGGCTGCGACCCAGTGCAACGCAATAATGTAGGCAACGAGTATCAGCAAAGCCAGGATGAGGGCGGGGATAAATTCCCGACGGTGCAGGGGAATTGTCAGTAATGCACGATGTGGAGAAATGATGCCGCCGAAATGGCCGGTATTGCGTAGGGCCGCAACCCGTTGTTTGAGTTGGCTGGGGATATGCGCAGGTAACTGATTAGTAGTGTTTAAAGACACTGAACTGGACTCCGGTTCGGTTGTACTCGTCACTTTGGTAGAACTCGCCTCGCAACGCAAAACCCCAATCCTTTGCCAGCCATTCGCGCCAGGTGAGGGTTAAAATCCGGCTGTTAAAATTCATGATTGAAATATCGGTCGTGACGTACTGATAAGCCTCTGTGCCCCAATCGTATTCCGCGATAAGGTAACGTTTAAACGCCTGGCCATAGGTTACGGCCACCCGGTAGCGATTGGAATTTTCCGGGCCCGGGTTGCTGCGATTAAAGCGTATCCCGCCCTCAACCACCCAGGGTTGTTCAAAATAATAACTGGCACCGAGATAGAGACTTGTGTCGGCATTCACCTGCTGTGCCTGTTCATAACCAACGCCCAGGGTGGCGACCAGATTTTTATCCTTAAGCAGTTTACGATTGATAAAGGCATCCGTGCGTAACTTGGGAAAGAAAAAGGCGCCATCACTCCCACCGAGAAAAATGGAACCATACCAGTCTTCATTAAAGGTATGGGTCAGGCCAGCGGACAGATACGTTCCCCAGGCATTGTATTCACTTTCGCGCAGCAGTTCGCCTTCCCAGACATTTTTTTCATTCTGTTGCCAGGAGCCACGCACAAAGATTCCCTTCCAGTCGGCGTAGCCATTGGTGAGGGAAGAATAATTTACCCCGCCTTCGATATAATTTGCCTCCAGGTACTGGTGTTGTTCCGCCGCGAAGGCAGGCGAGGTCATACAGAAGGATGTAGCCAAAATCGTTATATGTAGGTACAGCTTTGTTGTGAATGCGTGTTCCATGTTCATTCCAGCCGTTCAGTCACCTAATAGTTTGCTAAGTATCTCACCAATGCGTTGTGCACTTTTACCATCGCCAAATGGATTGCTCGTGCATTTGAAGCTGGCATGGTATTGCGGGTCATCATGCAGGCTCTGGATGCAATTTACAATTTTGTCGCGTTGGGTGCCGATCAATATGCCGCCATGGGCATCGATCACTTCCGGGCGTTCGGTTTTATTGCGCAGGATTAGCACCGGTACGCCAAGGGTCACGGCTTCTTCCTGAACGCCACCAGAATCGGTTAACACCAGCCAGGCACGCTGTAGCAGCCAGATCAGGGCAGGATAACTGATCGGATCGGTGAGGTAGATCTGTTGGGCGGTTCCATTATCCAGGCCTTGCAGGGCTTTGTGGACTGCATTTTTTACCAACGGGTTGGGATGCACAGGCCAGACAAAATACAGATCAGGATAACGTTGCGCGGCATCATGAACAGCGTGTGCGATATTGGCAATATCACCGCCCCAGGATTCACGCCGATGCGCAGTGACCAGCACCAGGCGTTTGCCGGCGCGTTGTGTATCTAGCTGGTCAACCAGGTGTCCCAGATTCGCGGCGACTTCCTGTGTTGAAGTTTGCAAGCGTTGCTGCGCCCAGTTGACGGCATCAACAATGGTATTCCCGACCGGATAGATATGCGAGGGTGAAATATTTTCATGTTGCAGGTTGTGTTCAGCCTTTGGCGTTGGGGTAAAGTGCCAGTGCGCGAGATGACTGATCAGTTCGCGATTTTTTTCCTCAGGGAACGGTTCATATTCACTGAAGGAACGCAGTCCTGCCTCGACGTGCCCAATCCGGCAGTGGTAATAAAAACCGGTCAGGGCACTTGCCAGTGCGGTTGAGGTATCTCCCTGTACCAGCACCACATGGGGTTTGATCTCGCTGAACAGGTTGTCCAGATGATCCATCATCAAGGCGAACAGGTGGCCAAGGGTCTGAGTCTGGCGCGTCAGCTTGAAACGGTAATCAGGTATCATGTTAAAAAAGCTGTACATGTTTTCGGCCAGTACATCGTGCTGGCCACTGTGCAGGACGACCGTATTGATCCCTGTCTGTTCGCAAAGTGCATGATACAGCGGCGCCAGTTTAATGATCTCCGGGCGCGTCCCCATACACATCAACACAGTCTTGCGCGTCATGGTGTTGTGACTCGTACTGCGCTGAATTGCAAAGCCTTGCCATCACCGGCATGGATCAACCAGTGTGGGCCGCTGTCTTCGATACTGGCCTTGCCGGTGAGGATGGTCGGGCGTGCGTAGCGTGACTTCTTCAGGAGCCAGACCTGATCGGCCAGGGTTTGCGGATTTTCGACGTGAAAAATCAGTTTCGTACCGGCGCGGGTGATGTGCCATTGCGTCTGCAGTCGACGATTGAGAAACCGGCTTAAGCCGGACAGGGTATACCAGCGAAACTTTCCGGCGTGTTGTAATTCTGCAGTGAGTGTCAACCAACTGCGCATGGCCCGGGGATAGAGCAGGGCGCCACGCGGATGAAAATAGATCAGGCGAACATTGCGATTGTTCACGCAAAATTTGCTAATAGCATGCAACCACTTCTGGGTCTGTGTCCCACTGACGCCACCGGCACGCAGTTCTTCAAAGCCGGCCATGTCACGATAAGTGAGAATGGGAAAGGACCAGAGATTCGGCGAGACCAACTTGCCATCGCGATAACTGCGGGTGGGGGCCATGCCCGAGTCCCCGGTAAAATAATATGCCAGGAAACCGTGCGCACTTAACCAGTCAGTGACCCAGGCCGGGTGATTGCCTTCCGGCGACGAGTATTCGGTAACCGGTTGTCCCAGCACCTTCTCCAGTGCCTGTTTGTTCAGCTTGAGATAATTTTCAAACTCGGGGGTGGGTGAGTCCGGAACCTTGTTACCCCAGTAATCGTGAATCCAGCCACCGTGACTGCCCACGGCATACCCCTTGGCCTGAAAAAATTTAATCCAGTCCTGGATCTTCTTGTTATGCGGGACATTGAGTCCGGCACCATCACCTTTGTGCGCTGCATCCGGTCCGGCGGTAATGTGCACCGAAAACGGTCCCTGCTTGTAAAAACCCAGGGCGCGTAATTTTTCCAGTGCAGGCAGGGTCACATTGGAATCCAGATGCCAGTTCATCACCAGTCCACCCACGGCGTCCGGCACACTGGCGAGGTAGGGCACATGGGTCATGCGCTCGGCAAAGTAGCGCAAAAAGGCATACATCAGCATGCCATCGGTACGTGTCTTCAAATACGCAAGCGGCAGGTTCACAAACAGTACGTCACCCTTGCCATAACGATGAATGCCTGCAGCGACACTGCCCGCTACGGTTTGCATCAGTACCGCACCCTGATAATCACCAGTGGTGACAAAACTGTCGTAGGACAAGACCGGATGATCGTAACCGGACAGGCTATACAAGGGTGTGTCGGCGATGACACGTTCGACGGCTGCTGTCCTGGCATACTCGCGCATGACGTCATAGGGTGCATATTTCCCCGGCGGTACCTGCAAGGCCTTGAGTGTTGAGCGACTGGCAAGAATCGGTGAGAAGACAGACACGTTTGCCCCCAGCTTTCGATAGTTGCCATATGCGATACCTGCCAGATCCGATAAGCGTGACGTATGTTCTGCATAGTGTCGGGAGCGGGTCCAGATGCCGGCATCATAGACCAGCATGAGCTGTCCACCCTGTGCGACGTATTGCTTGAGCGTGTCGATCAGCACATCACTGGCAACCTTGTGCACCTGGTCCGGCAGGATCACGCCAGCAACCTGATTACGTGCAAACCAGGGGTGCAGAAATTCGGCATCGGTCATGGGCCGCAGCAGCAGCCCTTCTTCGCGTGCTGCATCCAGCCAGATCGTCACCTTCGGATCATGCATATCAGTATGGTCCGGTAATAACAGGACCAGGGTGGCGGGCTCGGCTGACCTGTCCGATTGGCGCACATGCTGATACGCGAGCAGCAGGGCCAGACATAGCAGGGTGACGCTTATATATATGAACCGTTTTTTTAACACGCTGGCTGGCAGACTCATGACCTGCCTCGATTGCAATCCAGCTCGATTGGTAACGCGTATTTATTTGCCAGGGCCTGATAGATAGCCTCTTCCAGGATATTCCAGCGCTTGCTCTGACGTAGTGTGGTTGCGTGCAGAAACCAGCGTTGTGCCGTCGCACCGTCACCGAGTTTGGCGGCAGCTGCAGCCACCAGACCCCATGGATATTTGTCCTCCTTAAAACTGAGCCAGCGTTCGGCGTAGCGTGCGCGCCAATGCTGGTAAGCAAGTTGTGTATTGATCGGGGTGGGCATGGCAAACAACCAGGGATATACCTGTGCCACGATTTGCGGATATAACTTCTCGTGTTCATCCGCGTGGGTCGATACCGCGTAAGCCTGGACATCGTTACGCCAGAACACACGATTGATCGCCTTCTGCAGTTTTGTTGCCCGCCTGGCAGTGGCGTGCGCCAGGCTGGTTGCCCCGATTTGCTGTTGTTGTTGGGCTATGGTGTGCAGCGCATCAAAGATCTCGACATTATCCATCAGCAAACCGTAACGCTGGGTTTGTGACACCAGAAAAATGCCACGACGGCTGTCGTATAAACGATCGAGTTGCTGCTGTGCTCTTTGTACACTTCGATGCCAGGGCCCATCCAGTGCGTCCCTGGCTGATACGATGTATAAAAGTTGTTGCCACAAGGCCAGCATCGCATCATCGGCATCCGCTGGTGCACAACGTTGCCAGTGTTGTTTGTCATCCAGGCAATAGCGCGCAAAGCGTCCATCGGCTGATTGATGTGCCAGCAGCCAGTCAATCCAGCTTCGTGCGACGGGTTTGATCTCCAGCCCAAGCTGGTAGGCACTGATCAGGGCACGATTGGCAAAATAGGGGTCAACATACTCTTGGTCGGCATGCACTGTCAGGGCCCCATCTGCGTGCTGATAGCAATCCAGATGCAAGGCCGCGTTGGCGCTCGTGGCCAACAGGAAATAAAACAAACTCAGGACTATACGCAATGACGACAACAATCTCTCCTCAGCTCAGCGTGCCATTGGATCGTGCCCAGACAGTACCGTGGGCGAGGCAATTGGCCTGAATATGAATATCTTCTGCGGTAATTGTTGTCGGCAAGCTCACACTACCGATTCGGCAATTCGCGTCGATGTGGACTTGTGCCTCGCTGATCAGTGGACCCTTAAGATAACAGCCAGTGCTAATCTGAATAGCCTGCATACTCACCACACTACCGTGAATTGCACAGCCTGAGTCGATGTGCAGAAGTTTGTGGCTTTTGATCGAACCATGGATTTCGCAGTTCCTGCCGATGCGCAGTGTGCCTGTTACCACGAGATTGGCATGGACGCAGCTGTTGTCGGCCAGGTCCAGATCATCTTCAATCAGCCAGCGCCCGGCAGCGATGTCGACCTCAACCGCTAAATCTTCCGGTTGGATCTCCTGGCGTGGTTGCGCCGTTGCTTGTGGCGGGGGGGTGTTTGAGCCAAACAGGATCTCCGGTGCATTGAGACGACGAAAGCGTACCTGGCTATCTATCATGATGCGTTTGTCTGCCGATACCCGTCCATACAGAACGCAGCCGCTCGCAATGCGAATTTCCCCATCTGCATGCATCCAGCGCAATAACATGCTGTCCTGGCCCAGTGTGATATCCGCCTCGGCGAGCATGGCACGATAGATATCTTCATCGGCGCCGGTGATAGTGCCGCTTGCATACAGTTCGTTGAGGTAGGTCATGGCACCGGGCAAGGTCAGGTCAGCATCGGCGATGAACATTCGGGTGGTTACCTGAGCCTCGCGTTCGGCCCGCTCGAAAGCGATGGCCGCCTCGCGTGCCACCAGACAATAGTGCGAACCGTCTTCGAGCTCGCCCTGGAGTGTCCGCGCCTGGCTGCGCATGGTGGACAGTTGCCCAGCAAAATGCGTACGGATGTATTCGCGAAAGCGATTGGCAAAGTAACGCACTTTGACATCGTAATTCCGCGCGACGCGCAGGGGCTGGGCATCCTGTTTACGCCGGATTTCCAGGAGGCCCGGGACAAAGGGTAACAACAGCAACAGCAACAACAGGATAAAATAACTCACCACGTTCATGGTGCATCGGCCTTGCGGCGATGGAAGCGCTCGGTTTTATCCCAGAAGGATTTTTTGTCGGCATCACCGGGTAACAAGGGTGAGAAAGTCGCCCGCGAAGTTGCAACAAGGCTCACCAGAAAATTGAAAATATTGATCGACAACAGGCTGATAGCCTGGCGTCGACCATCGAGTCGCAGGGCCGCGGCAATTTCGAAAAAGGCGGCAAAATTCCCCAGAGCACCGTAGGAGGTGACGGCCAGGATCGCAATTACCCCGTACATCATCTGTTCGCCGAGGAAAAACAGTGTGATCGCGAGGGCCCAGCCCAGCACGATCACCAATGACATGGCATACACTCCGAGCAACAGCAGGCCGTCAATTTTCTCAAACAGGCTTACCCGTTTGCTTTTTAGCAGTGCCAGGGTGTAACGGTTGGTGACATGGTTGTGTCCGCGGGCCCAGCGCTTGAGCTGACGAATCCGGCTAAACCAGGTCTCCGGCACTTCCTCATAACACTCGGAACGGTTCTGATACACGGTTTTCCAGCCTGCCAGTAACAAGCGATAGGTCATCTCGGTATCTTCCGCGAGGGTCTGCTCATCCCAGCCGCCGACACTTTGCAGGGCAGACATGCGCACACCGCCGACCGTGCCACCGTACTGCGGCACGAGATATAAATTCATGCGCGCCTGTTGATCCACCTGGTAGCCACCGGACCGTTCCAGATCGAGAAAGCGCGTTAACAGGTTTTTATTGACGTTGAGCGGCACCACGCGCCCCATCATGGCGCCGATCTCCGGGTCAAAGAAAGGCGATACCAGCTGCTTGATCAGGCCTACCCCGGGAATGTAATCCGCATCGAACACCAGCAGGATCTCGCTTTGCACCAGTTTCGTGGCCTCCTTGAGCGCCGCCGCCTTGCCGGGCGTGCCGTCTTTGCGGTGCAGGACCTGGATCCGGCTCGGATGCTGCTGCGCCAGTTCATCC
>JBECKZ010000070.1:0-41205 GCA_040235555.1 Thiohalomonadales bacterium
TAAATGGTCAGCAGGTAATTGAACAGCGGTTTGTCCTTATGATGTTGTAAATGCTGTTTGACAAACGCCTCATTTTGCCTGAACAGTTTGTCATCAAATATATACTCCTCGACACCCGGGTCGCCAAAGTGCAGGTAGCTGGGATGGGCGGCATAGAATTCCACCGGGAAGTAGTGCTCCTGGAAGCCCATACCATCATATGCCGGTATAGTATTGAAGAAATTGGGTTTGTAGGCGTTGCTGGCGACACTGCGATAACCCAGATGCGCGAGCAGGTCGGGCAGACAATGCGCAGCACTGCCGGTGAAGACATTGAATTCAACGCTGGAGAGTTTTTCGAATGCCGGCACCCCGCACAACGCTTCGAATTCAGCTTGCGAAGTGGAGCCACCGAACACCGGTGACAGGGACAGGCTCAATTTGTTGCCAACCAGTTTGGCAAAGTCAGGATGCATGGGCGACTGGTTGAAGCCGAGGTCGTGAAACAGGGTCGGGTCGAGGAAGCTCTCGAGGATGATCAGGTGTACATTGTGATGGTTGACTTGCCGGGATAACCGAACAGCCTTCTTAAGGAAAGCGGCATCATAGGCGGCGCGATTTCGGTAAGGCGCAATTTGGTCAACCACCCTGACACGCTCGGCCTCGCGAAAAAACATCATGGCGAGGCGACCGTTGTTTTCCACGCTCTTGCCATCGGAGTACTTCACTATGCGGTGGGCGACTTCCCGGAAACTGGTGGCGAAAGCCGCCGGCATGGATTCCATGGAGGCGACCAGTAGCAACAACGGCAGCATCCACAGCGCGATCAGGCGCGGACGCTGGTAATTGGTTTGCCACAGGATCAGGCCCAGGGGCAGCAGAAATATCAGTAGCAATAACAGGGTATAGGGCAGCGGCAGGATTTGCAGTAATTCCGGCAGCTCGGACACATTAATAATGCGGAAGACCTTACCGTAGACCAGAAAGAACGCATCATGCACCAGGTAGACCAGCAGGATTGGCACCGCAGCCAGCAGCCCGCGCCAGGCAAAGGGCCTGAGCAGGAAATAAAACAGACTATAGAAATAAAGCACAAACACGATTTCCAGCCACTGGTAATAAATGTGGCCGGTATCAAACCCGCCCAGATGCTGGATCAACAGGCTGTAACCATAGAGAACAGCTAAAAGCGCGACAAAGCGCAGAGCCAGGTTGAGATAGGGACTGGAAAAGGGCCGATCCGGCATGTGCTAGATAGATAGAATTAAGTGTACATGGCGATTTGAGTGACAGATTGTGCAGATCCCGTCATAAAAGTGCAACATTTGCCGCCGATTGCATTATCCTTAGTGTAGTTTTTCGCCGTCAACCGGGTTTATTCCAGCAACCACGTCTAGCATGATTCATCCCGAGGAAAGCAATCAGTGTTACGCCTGACCAACGTGGTGATTGGTATCGCGGTGGCGATCATCAGCCTGAGCCTGTGGGCGTATATCAACCGGCCACAGGAGCACCCGGAGTGGCCGCAGCGTGTGACGGGTTTTGCCTTTTCACCCTACCATGCAGATCAAGACCCCCGCAAAAAGCGTTATCCCAGCCTGGCGCAAATTGATGCAGATTTGAAATTGCTGGCGGGCAAGACGGTCGCAATTCGCACCTACAGCGTGGAAGATACCCTGGCGGAAATACCCCGGCTAGCCCGTAAGCACAATCTAAACGTGTGCTTGGGTGCCTACCTGAGTTATGACGAAGCCCGAAATGCCTGGGAGTTTCCTCTGTTTCTGAATATTGCGCGTAGCAACCCTAATGTCGTACGCGGCATCGTCGGCAACGAAACCCTGCACCACAAATTGATGAAATACGACAAGCTGGTCAGTTACCTGGATAAGGCCCGCAAGGAATTACGTATACCCATCAGTACTGCTGAGCCGGCCTATATCTGGTCGACAAAATATCCAGAACTGGTCAAGCACGTGGATTACATTGCTGTGCAGATCCTGCCGTACTGGGAAGGCCGCAATGCGATGAAGGCTGTGGATTATGCCTTTGATATCGTCAAAGGTCTGCGCAAACAATTTCCGGGCAAACCTATAATCATTTCGGAAGTGGGTTGGCCAAGTAACGGCCGAACTCGTCTGCAGGACGCGCATGAAGTGGTCGATGGTCAGCCGCGCCAGGAGGCAGTGGCCTCCACGGCGAATGAAGCAATCTTCTTGCGTAATTTTCTGGCACGGGCACCGAAACAGGGATATGTCTACTACATCATGGAGGCATTCGATCAGCCCTGGAAGGAGGATATTGAGGGTTCAGTCGGTGCGTACTGGGGAGTCTATGACGTGGATCGTCGACCTAAATTTGAATTCACCCAGCCGATCGTGCCGATACCTCAATGGCAGGTGCTGGCCGCTATCTCCATCGTCTTGGCGGTAATCACCTTTGCCTTGTTGCTAATCGACAGCAAAACCCTGCGTGGTCACGGTCGCAGCTTTTTGGCCGTGGTCAGTTATTTTGCGGCCACGGCCGTGGTATGGATCGTATATGATTATTCCAATCAATATCTTAGCGTCGGTTCGATCATAATTGGTTTGTTACTGGTGAGCGGGATGGTCGGCATCCTGGCAGTCTTGCTCGCTGAGGCGCACGAATGGGCCGAGGCCTTGTGGGTGAAACAGCGTCGGCGTGAATTTATACCGGTGAATCTGCCGGATGACGATTTGTCCAAAGTCTCTATCCATGTACCAACCTATAACGAGCCACCGGAATTATTGCGCCAGACCCTGCAGGCCCTGGCCCAGCTGGATTATCCGGATTACGAAGTCATCGTGATCGATAATAACACCAAGGACCCGGCGATTTGGCAGCCCGTCGAGGCGGTATGCCAGGAATTGGGAGAGCGTTTTCATTTTTATCACGTGGATCCACTTAGCGGTTACAAAGCTGGGGCCCTGAATTTCGCTTTACGCCATACCGATCCGCAGGCGCAGATTGTTGCGGTTATCGATAGTGACTACATTGTTGATCCCGGCTGGTTGCGGGAATTAACACCGCAGTTTAAGAACGACCAGGTCGCTATTGTGCAGGCGCCGCAGGACTATCGTGATTTTGATGAAAGCGCATTCAAGGCCATGTGTTTTTCAGAATACCGCGGTTTCTTTTTCATTGGCATGGTGACGCGCAATGAGCGCAATGCGATTATTCAGCACGGTACCATGACCATGATCCGAAAATCCGTGCTTGAAGAAATCGGTGGTTGGGGAGAGTGGTGTATTACGGAAGATGCCGAGCTTGGCCTGCGCATTTTTGAACAGGGCCATGAGGCGGTGTATATCTCACAAAGTTACGGGCGCGGTTTGATGCCTGATACCTTCAATGATTACAAGAAGCAACGGTATCGCTGGGCTTATGGCGCCATTCAAATTCTCAAGCATCACTGGCGCTCACTTTTGACGCGTAATAAAACCCATCTTACATACGGTCAGCGTTATCATTTCATGGCCGGTTGGTTGCCCTGGATAGGTGATGGCATAAACCTGTTCTTCACCGTGGCCGCGATCAGCTGGTCGATCGCAATGATGGTTGCGCCCAAATTTGCGGATCCGCCATTGATCATCTTTGCAATTCTGCCAGTATCCCTGTTCTGCTTTAAAATAGCCAAGATCATTTACCTGTACCGTACTACGGTAATGGCCTCTCTCAAGCACACCATCTCGGCGGCTTGGGCCGGGTTGGCCTTGTCACATACGATAGCGATGGCCATCGTGGAGGGTCTGTTTACTAAACGCAAACCGTTTTTTCGAACGCCAAAATTAAAACGGCCGAATCGTTTACTGGTCGCCCTTATTGATGCTCGCTGGGAGTGGCTGTTTGCCCTGGTGTTGTGGTGTTCAACTATTGGTGTTTACCTGCGGCAACCCGCCGGCGGCATGGATTTACATTTCTGGATGGCGATGCTGGTAATACAATCCTTACCGTATCTGGCAGCTATCGTGATGGCGATCATTAGTGGCCTACCCAGCCTGCCTGTCTATCATGACAAAGATGCGGTAACACCTGAGCCGGATACGACATCCATGAAGTTGCCACAAGATTAATAGCATGTTTCATATCGTGCTCTACGAACCGGAGATTCCCCCCAATACCGGCAACATCATCCGCCTGTGTGCCAACACGGGTTGTCACTTACATCTAATCGAACCACTTGGATTTGATCTTGATGACGCCAAGCTCAAACGCGCAGGACTGGATTATCACGAATTCGCAGATGTTAATACTTATGCCTCACTGGCTACCTTTCAACAAACAGTTCTGCCGGCGCGCCTTTTTGGTTTATCTACCCATGGTACGAGATCATTATTTGCATGTAACTTTAAGCCCGGTGATGCGTTTGTGTTCGGGCCGGAAACACGAGGGTTACCTCCTGCCGAACGCGAGCGTCTGGGCAATGACATGGTGTTACGCATACCCTTGCTGCCGGACAATCGCAGTTTGAATTTGTCCAACGCTGCAGCCATCGTGGTGTATGAGGCGTGGCGGCAGAATGGGTTTGCCGGATCGATTTAGTTTTCTGGGTGGGGCGTCCGATTCAGGAGCGTATGCACCGCATCGCGCGGTGACTGGCCTTCATAAATCACCTTATAGACCTGTTCGGTAATCGGCATGGGAACCTGAAAATCCTGTGATAACAAGTACACGGTCTTGGCTGTCCCGATGCCTTCGACGACCTGGCTGACGCTATTGCGAGCAGCCGCCACATCCATGCCCCTGCCCAATGCCAGGCCAAAGCGACGATTGCGTGACTGATCATCGGAACAGGTCAGCACCAGGTCACCCAGACCCGAGAGTCCCATGAAGGTCTCGCGCTGGCCGCCCATCGCAACGCCCAGGCGCATGATTTCGCTGAGACCGCGGGTAATCAGTGCGGCACGGGTATTCGTGCCAAAGCCCATGCCGTCTGCGATCCCTGCAGCGATGGCCATAACATTCTTGACGGCGCCGCCGATTTCGACGCCGATGACGTCATCGCTGGTATAAGTAAGGAAGTACTCACTGTGCAGGGCGGTGGCAAACTCGTTAGCGAATTCGGCATCTTTGGAGGCCACCGTGATGGCACCGGGCATACCTCTGGCCACCTCAGTCGCAAAGGTAGGGCCGGAAGCTGCCGCGATGGGCACGGTGATACCCAGTTCTTCACGCACGATCTGGTGTAACAGTTTGCGGGTACCCTGCTCCAGGCCTTTGGTGCCCCAGGCAAGCCGATGTCGATCAGTCAAAAAGGGTTTGAGTTTCTGCACCGTCTCACGAAAAACGTGCGACGGCACCACCACCAGGATATCGCGTACCTGCGCTATAGCCTGGGCCAGATCGAATACCGGCTGCAGGGTGTCGGGAAAGGGAATGCCCGGCAGGTACTTGTCGTTATTGCGAGCCTGGCGCATGGCCTGGCAATGTGCTTCGGTGTGCGACCACAGGAAGGTGGGATGCCCGGCGCGCGCCAGCTGCAGCGCCAGGGCCGTGCCCCAGGAGCCGGCGCCGAGTACCGCATAGGGCTGAGTGGCTGCGTGCATGCGGCTAAGTTAATTATTGCGGATTACTGGTATCGGCTTGCTGCGCCTGCTGCTGCAGGTGTTGTTCATACAGCGCATCGAAGTTGATGGGGCTGAGTAATAATTGCGGGAAACCACCGCGGGTTACGATATCCGAAACTGCTTCACGTGCATAAGGAAACAGGATATTGGGGCAAAAACTACCTAGCATCCCGCGCATGACATTGTCCGGAAATTCTTCCAGATGGAAAATGCCAGCTTGCTGGACTTCTACCAGGTAAGCAGTCTTGTCCTTGTTATTGACGGTGACAGTGATTGACAAGACGACTTCGAAGTTGCTTTCGGCGACACCTTGCGCACTGGTGTTGAGATCCAGATTGACACTGGGCTCCCATTCATCGGTGAAGCATTGTGGGCTGTTGGGTGCCTCGAAGGAGAGGTCCTTGATGTAGATTTTTTGAATTCCAAATTTCCCCTGGGCTTGTTGCGGATTGTTGGCTGTCTCAGTCATTGTTGTTCACTCGTTGGTTGTGTGTAGTCATGCGCCTTGCACGCCAGCTTTGAAGTTAAAAAAGTTCATTATGCCATTACAATGCAGACTGTGCCCAACGCAACAGGTTTTGCAGATCCATGGCGCCGGCGTTGCGATTGATCTCCCTGCCCTGTTTGAAGATCGCCAGTGTCGGAATGCTGCGAATATTATATTGCATCGCCAGAGCCTGCTCGTCTTCGGTGTTGACCTTGGCCAGTTGCATACGTGGTTGCAGTTGTACGGCAGCCTGTTCAAATACCGGCGCCATCATTTTGCATGGACCACACCACGGCGCCCAGAAATCCACCAGCACCGGAATATCGTTGCGTGAGATATGCTGCGCGAAGGTCTGTTGAGAGAGACTGAATGGGTGTCCGGTAAAAATCGCTTGTTTGCACTTGCCGCACTTGGGTTGAGAGCTTAGCTTTTCACTGGGCACACGATTGGTACTGTGACAATGTGGGCAGACGAGGTGTAGGGTGTCAGCCATGTGTCAGTACCTGTTATACCAGCCCCAGTTTTTTATCGAGCTGACCTTCAAAATCCAGTTCATACAGATCATCACAACCACCTACGTGTTCTTCATCGATGAAGATCTGGGGCACGCTGCTGCGGCCACCTGCGCGTGTAATCATTTCGTTACGTCGTTGTGGTTCGTGATCAACACGGATATCGGTAAACTCAACCCCTTTCTTTTCCAGCAACATGCGTGCACGCACGCAATACGGACAGAAGCGGGTGCTATACATAATAACTTTTGGCATAACACAAATTATTTCTTGGTTAAGGGAAGGTTGTCATTTTTCCAGGCCATGATTCCGCCGCTTAAGTTGTATACGGAATCAAAACCTTGTTTCTTCAGAATCGTACAGGCCTGTGATGATCGCTGGCCGGAACGGCAACCGACGATGATCGGTTTGCCCTTGTACTTTTCCAGTTCTTTCAGGCGGTCATTGAGATAACTGACGGGAATGTGCACGGAGTTGACGATGTGGCCATCGCGGTATTCATTGTCCTCGCGCACGTCGAGAATGATGGCATCTTCGCGGTTGATAAGCTGGGTTGCGCCCGCCGGGTTGATACTACTGAATCCGCGCAGGCGCCCACCGATAAAGCTGAAAATGATCATGCCGGTGACCACCAGCCATGCACCGCTGAGCACATAGTGATCTGCGAAAAACTGTATGTACTTGTCCATAAATATTACCTGTTAGTGCCAATGGCACGTTGCACTGTATTCATTACTTCATGGAATTGGCAATGTCAGTCCGGGATAGACTGACGCCCGCCATGTCATCGTGGCGGGTAATATATGCTTCGATTTACTCCTCGTGGGCGCTGCAAAAGACTTCGCGCATCATACCGATCAGGCGCAGGGTGCGCTGATCGCCGACCTTGTAATAAACGCGGTTGGCGTCCTTACGTGCAGACAGTATGCCCTTGTCACGCAGGATGGCGAGATGTTGCGAAATATTGCTTTGTGATGTGCCCACATGTTCGACAATATCCTGCACGCTGATTTCATCAGCGCCTAAAGTACACAGAATTTTTAAACGAAGGGGGTGAGACATCGCCTTCAAGGAACGGGACGCACGGTCGATATCGTCATCGTGCGTCATCAGATCCAATTCTTGCATCATAAAACTTTTCCGAAATTAGTGATTCATAGAGTTCGAGAACGATTCATGTCTCTTATATTGGTTTTGTAACACGACTGCCCTTTATTAATAAAACATTATACAATAATCTACCGTTTGAGAAGGCTATTCACCCGGCTTTTATCCAGCAATTCAGGGCATTACAGCACATTATGGGTCGCTGCGCACAGAAGAACTTGCCGTGCATGAACAAAATAAATTAGACTTTGTCTAAATTTCGGTATTTATCAAGGAAATAAAGAACTTACAAGTCCATGAGCGATCACGCCAAACCTATGCTACTGGTCATCCTCGATGGATGGGGCTGTAGTGAAAACCTGCCCGACAATGCTATTGCCCATGCCCATAAACCGGTATGGGACCGGATCTGGGCAAAATACCCGCATACTTTTATCAACGGCTCTGGGGCGTCCGTGGGACTGCCCGGGGATCAGATGGGTAATTCCGAGGTCGGCCACCTCAATCTTGGCGCCGGGCGCGTGGTTTATCAGGAATACACCCGGGTCAGCCGCTCCATCAAAACCGGCTCGTTTTTCAAGAACCAGACCCTGGTGGATGCTGTGCAGTCGGCCATCGACAAGGACAAGGCCGTCCACATCATGGGTTTGCTGTCGCCCGGTGGTGTGCACAGTCACGAAGAGCATATTCACGCCATGGTCGAACTGGCGATCAAGCAAGGCGCCAAAAAGGTCTACGTCCATGCGTTTCTGGATGGCCGGGATACCGCACCCAAGAGTGCGACCGAGTCCATCAATAAGATGGAAGAGAAATTCCAGGAACTGGGTGGCGGTCGCTTTGCCTCCATCATCGGGCGCTATTTCGCCATGGACCGTGACCACCGCTGGCCGCGGATCCAGAAGGCCTACGATCTGATCACCCAGGGCAAGGCCGAGTTCCTGGCGGAGACGGCGCTGGCTGGACTGGGCATGGCCTATAACCGGGACGAGACTGACGAATTTGTCCAGGCCACGGCCATCGTACCGGCAGGCACCCAGCCGGTGAAAATGGAAGATGGTGATAGCCTGATCTTTATGAATTTCCGTTCTGATCGCGCCCGTCAGATCACACGCCCGTTTATCGAGCCCGACTTCGATGCCTTTGAGCGCGATGTGGCACCCAACCTCGGCGCCTTTGTATCCCTGACCGAATACAAATCGGATTTTGACATCCCCGTGGCTTACCCACCGGAACGCCTGAAGAACGTGTTCGGCGAATACCTCAGCAGTCTGGGTCTGCACCAGTTGCGCATCGCGGAGACGGAAAAGTATGCCCACGTCACCTTCTTTTTTAATGGTGGTCGTGAGGAACCATTTGAATTTGAAGATCGCATCCTGGTCAATTCACCGCATGTTCCGACCTATGACCTGAAGCCAGAGATGAGCGCACCGGAACTGACGGATCGCCTGGTGGAGGCCATCGAAAGCAAAAAGTACGACGCCATCATTTGTAACTACGCCAACCCGGACATGGTTGGCCACACTGGTAATTTTGCGGCGACAGTCAAGGCTATTGAAGTAATTGACGTCTGTCTGGGCCGGGTGCTTGCCGCCATTGAGAAGGTCGGGGGCGAGATGCTGATTACTGCCGACCACGGTAACGCTGAGATGATGCGCAACCACGACACCGACCAGCCGCACACCGCGCATACCACCAACCTGGTGCCCTTCATTTATATAGGTCGCCAGTTGCAGCTTGCCCACCAGGGTGTATTGTCCGATGTTACCCCCACCATGCTCGAGCTGATGGGCCTGCCTCAACCGACAGAAATGAGTGGCCACTCTCTTATCGTGCATCCTGAAAAGGAAGAAGCTGCGGCTTAACAGTTGGTTGGCAAAAGCTACTGTGCCTGCCATGACTGTGTTGTATAAGGACTCATGCCCACTCAATAACCCCCGTCTGTGGGGCACGATGAATTCCTCATTTACACCGTATAAACTCCGGTTTCTCGTCCTTTTACACCTTGTCCTGACAGCACTCGTAACGGTTTGCCAATAAACTGTCAGCTATTCACTATTCGCTTTGCTACTCAGCTTGGGTAGACTTGCGCGATGCCTGTTATCCGTCAGTTGATGTTATCTGCTACATGTGCGCTGGGCGTGACCGTACTGGGCCTGTCAGTGACACAAGCACTGCATGCTGAATCGTCCAAAAATGAAAAGGCCTTGTCTCAGGTACGTAGTCGCATCGAGGCCTTGCGCAAAGATATCGAAAAGACCCAGACCCGGCACGACACGGTACGCACCGAGCTGCGTGACATTGAGCGCCAGATCAGCAAGATGTTGGGCGTGTTAAAACGCCTCAATCAAAACTTAGCCGAACAACAACGCAAACTGGCGGCGCTGCATCAGCAGGGTAATACCCTCAAGGCGGAACTGGCTACCCAGCATCACTTGCTGGCGCGCCAGGTGGAGGCGGCTTTTATGATCGGGCGCCAGGAATATGTGAAATTACTGCTGAACCAGGAAGACCCGGCAGTGGTTGGTCGCACCATGACCTACTATGACTATTTTAATCGTGCCCGTGCCAAGCGAATTGCCGCCACCAAAGTGACTTTGCAAAAATTACAAAGTGTTGAACAGGCGATCAATGCACAGACTCAGGTGCTCAACGATACGAAGCAACAACAACTGGACAAAAAAGCGGCGTTGCAGAAGAGTTCTCAGGAACGGGCTATCGTGGTGGCCAAACTGCACAAACAACTGGTAAGTAAGTCGCAGGAGCTGCAACGTCTGGTAGAAGACGAGCGCCGGCTGCAGGATCTGGTGAGCCGCCTGGATCAGGCGATCCCGGATATCCTCACCGCACCGGGTTCACATAAACCATTTTCTCAATTAAGAGGCAGGCTGATTTGGCCGACAAGGGGTAAATTGCTGGTCTCGTTTGGAACCCGGCGTGCCGGCAGCCGTCTTAAATGGAGTGGCGTGCTAATCCGCGCCAATGAAGGCCGCGAGGTGCATGCCATCTCGCATGGGCGAGTTGCCTATGCGGATTGGCTGCGCGGTTACGGCCTGCTCATGATCATTGATCATGGGAATGGATACATGAGCCTGTACGGACATAATCAGGCGTTATATAAAGAAACTGGCGAGTGGGTCGAGGCAGGAGAAGTTATCGCCAGTGTGGGCAAGAGCGGTGGCCAGACCCAGGCCGGTCTGTATTTTGAAATTCGTCACAACGGTAAACCCACCGATCCGGCGAGATGGTGTCGGGGCCGGCCGGCCCTGGCGCAGTATAGTGCGGGTGTACGTACGCAGAATTTACGGTAACATCCATGAATCTGAGAGCGGGAAAGGCAGTCATGCCTTCGGAAGGACACATAAAATGAGTAATTTTACACGTAATACCCTGGTCGGTGCCCTGGGCATGTTGATGGGCGTCATGCTGGCCCTTGGCGTGGGCGTCCATGCTGAACGCGACAACTCTGATACTGATCGCACCATTCCCTTGCAGGATATTCGCGCTTTAAGCGAAGTGTTTGGCAAGATCAAGGAAAACTACGTCGAGCCGGTCAAGGACAAGACGCTGTTGGAAAATGCCATTCGCGGCATGCTGGCGGGCCTGGACCCTCACTCTACTTACCTCGACAAGGAAGCCTTTCAGGAATTGCGTGTCGGTACCACTGGTGAATTCGGTGGTCTCGGTATTGTGGTCGGGATGGAGGACGGATTTGTCAAAGTCGTCTCCCCTATCGATGACACTCCCGCGCAGCGTGCCGGCATCAAGACCGGTGATCTCATCATTCGCCTCGACAACAAACCCGTCAAAGGCATGACCCTGGATGAGGCAGTCAAGCTGATGCGCGGCAAACCCGGAACCTCGATCAAGTTATTGGTGGTGCGTGAAGGTCAGGAAAAACCCCTAACTTTCGTGCTGACCCGTGACCGCATTCGGGTGAAGAGCGTCAAATCACAATTGCTGGAAGATGGTTACGGCTATGTCCGCATCAGCCAGTTCCAGGAACGTACCGCCGCGGATTTGCACAAGGCCATCAGCAAGCTCAAAAAGGAAAACAAGGGCAAAAACCTGAAGGGTCTGGTCCTGGATCTGCGTAACAACCCTGGTGGCTTGCTGGATGCCGCAATCGATGTGGCGGATACATTTATCACTTCCGGTACCATCGTCAGCGTGCGTGGTCGTGACCGTGCCAATGATGTCAGCCACACCGCCACACCCAACGACATGTTGAAGGGTGCGCCCATGATTGTCCTGGTCAACGGCGGTTCGGCTTCCGCTTCCGAAATCGTGTCCGGTGCCCTGCAGGATGACAAGCGCGCCATCATCATGGGATCGAAGACGTTTGGCAAGGGCTCGGTACAAACCGTCGTGCCGTTGGGCAATGACACCGCGATCAAGCTAACGACCGCACGTTATTACACCCCGTCAGGACGTTCGATTCAGGCTGAAGGTATCGAACCGGATATTGCTTTGGATGACTTGAAAGTCTCCGAAAACAAACAGCAAGGTACTGCGCCGATCAAGGAAGCGGACCTGGAAGGTCACCTGATCAATAACGATGATACCAAGCAGGCCAAACACAAGGATGACAAGAAAGAGCGTCTTAATCTGGCAGAAAAGGATTATGCCCTGTACGAAGCACTAAACGTACTCAAGGGGATGGCGTTTTTAGGCCATCGCTAATATGCCGATTGCCGCACTGTTTCATCAATTCGCTTCAACACAGCAATGGATGGAATAGTGCGGCAATTTTTTTGCCTGCTGCTATTACTCTGGTCTGTCGGCGCTTACGCCGGTTCACAACACCCACTCACTCCCGCTGATACGCCGCAGATTGCGATCATCATTGATGATCTTGGTGATCGGCTGCATGATGGCAAGCGGGTAATCCTGCTGCCCGGACTGGTGACGGTCAGCATTATTCCCTACACGCCTTTTGCCAGGCGTCTGGCGCTGTTCGCCAATATCGAAAA
Organism: Thiohalomonadales bacterium; assembly: GCA_040235555.1. Lineage (GTDB taxonomy): Bacteria > Pseudomonadota > Gammaproteobacteria > UBA6429 > Thiohalophilaceae > RI-92. The sequence continues at coordinate 12,641 of JBECKZ010000070.1, forward strand.
GAAAGAAGTTATGCTGCACCTGCCCATGGAGTCGGTCGACGATCGTTATCTCGGTCGCGGAGGTCTGGATGAAGCGATGGATGAAAACAAGTTTGATCAAACCCTGCAGGAAACTCTCAACGCCGTGCCGGACATTCGTGGCGTGAATAATCATATGGGTAGCCGTCTGACCCAGGATGCTATGCGCATGAGTTGGGTGATGGATGGGTTGTTGCGGCATGGCGAACTCTATTTTGTCGACAGCCGGACCACTGCGAAGAGTCAGGCTGCTACAGTAGCACGTGAGTACGGCCTAGAGCATGCCAGTCGCGATGTGTTTCTGGATGATGATAAGTCGCAGGTGCAACTGCAAAAACAATGGGACCACCTGTTACGCCTGGCGCGGCGCAAGGGCAGTGCCATTGCCATTGGTCACCCGTATCCGGAGACGATACAATTTCTGCAACAGACCTTGCCCACCCTCGCCAAAGAACGAATAGATTTGATCCCTGTGTCTGCTTTACTTCGATGGCGACAAACACGGAGGAGTCTCGCATGGCAAACCCAACTGTCCTCGTCCCTCTCGCCCAGGGCTGCGAAGAACTCGAAGCCGTAACGATTATTGATTTGTTGCGCCGCGCCGGTATCACAGTAATTAGCGCCGGTCTGGATGCACAACCCGTAAAAGCCAGTCGCGGCACTGTGCTGATACCGGATGTCATTCTCGATATGATCCTCGATCAGGATTTTGACATGATTGTCCTGCCCGGTGGGCAGCCCGGTGCCGATCACTTGCGTGATGACCCACGCATCCAACAAAAGCTGAAATCCCAGGCAAGTGAAAATAAATATGTTGCGGCCATTTGTGCTGCACCACGCGCACTGGCCCAGGCGGGATTGCTCGATGGCCGGCGTGCCACCAGTTTTCCCGGTGCACTGGAGGGCGGTCCGGCGGAAAATGTAGATTACCGTACTGACCCGGTCGTCATTGATGGCAAGGTTGTGACTTCACGCGGTCCTGGCACGGCCATGGATTTCACGCTGGCGCTGATCGAACTGTTGCTGGGTAAGGATGCCCGCGACAAGGTGGAAAAACCACTTCAACGTCCTGCTGCCTAAATTTCATTTCGCATGAATTTTACACCACACACGTTGGATCTATTACATGCGCATCATTGAGGTGCTTGCAGACTGCGGTCATGCCGACACGTTACGCGGTATTGCAGAACAAAACGAGATCCTCGAGTGCTGGATCGATCGAAGCGAGGAAGAAGAGCGCTGCAGTATGCGTCTGTTGGTGCGTGTGGAAAAACAACAGGTGGTGATTGATGCGATTCAGGGCGCGCTGTCCGGATCAGAGGGTTGGCGTATCCTGATTAAACCGGTCGAGGCCACCATTCCGCGCCCCCCTGAATTGGAAGAGCAAGAAAAAAAATCCAGTGGAACACGGCTACGGGAAGAGCTGTATCAAAACATCGAAGCGGGCGGGCGTCTTAGCAGTAATTTCATCTGGCTGGTGGTGCTGTCAACGATTGTGGCCACGATAGGCCTCATCGAAGATAACGTTGCGGTGGTTATCGGTGCCATGGTGATCGCCCCGCTTCTGGGTCCCAACATCGCCCTGGCCTTCGGTGCGGCTCTCGGGGATCGCGTGTTGATCCTGCGTGCCCTGCAAACTAATGCCGTTGGACTGGGACTGGCCCTGGTGTTGGCACTGGTCATCGGCTGGTTGTGGCCGGCCAATTTTGCCAGCAAGGAATTGCTGGCACGTACCGATGTCGGCTTGGATGGCGTGGTCCTGGCCCTGGCCTCGGGAGCAGCCGGGGTATTGTCACTGACCACGGGCCTGTCCAGTGCGTTGGTGGGGGTGATGGTGGCCGTGGCGTTATTGCCACCGACCGCGACACTTGGTCTGACCCTTTCTGCCGGAAATTACCATCTCGCCCTGGGTGCTGGATTACTGCTGATGGTGAATGTCGTCAGCGTCAACCTAGCCGCCAAGCTGGTCCTGATCGTGCGCGGGGTCAAACCGCGTACCTGGCTGGAAAAGCAGAAGGCGCGCCAATCCATCCAGGCCTATATCATCTTTTGGGTGGTGACTTTGCTGATCCTGCTGGCAGTGATGCAGGTATATCACCGGTATTATTAATTAAATTGTGCGCTGGGAATGCAAAACACGTAGTGATGTCACGGCTTTTCCCGGTTGAAATCCTGCCCTTCACCCCATACAACAGCCTGACCAATAAGATTCAGAACTAGTGTAAGATCTGGACCCCATTTAAGAATCCGGAATACCTATGCAGCAATTCCACGGAACCACCATTCTCTCGGTGCGTCGTAACAACAAGGTCGTGATTGGCGGCGATGGCCAGGTCAGCTTTGGTGATACGGTCATGAAGGGCAACGCGCGCAAGGTGCGCCGCCTGTATGAAAATAACGTGATCGCCGGTTTCGCGGGCGGTACTGCCGATGCCTTCACCCTGTTTGAGTATTTCGAAGGCAAGTTGCAAAAGCACTCGGGTAATCTGGTGCGCGCCGCCGTGGAACTGGCCAAGGACTGGCGTACCGATCGCACCCTGCGTCGACTGGAGGCACTGCTTGCCGTGGCAGACAAGGAGAGTTCACTGATTATCTCAGGCAACGGTGATGTGATAGAGCCGGAACAGGGAATTATTGCCATCGGCTCTGGTGGCAATTATGCGTTGTCTGCTGCACGTGCGCTGTACACCAATACTGAACTCGATGCGCGCAGCATCGCCGAGAAATCCTTAAATATTGCTGCCGACATCTGTATCTACACGAATCACAACCTGCTCATCGAAGAACTGGAATACTGATCATTATGTCGAATATGACGCCCCGCGAAATCGTCCAGGAGTTGGACAAGCACATCATCGGCCAGGATGGCGCGAAGCGTTCGGTGGCCATTGCCTTGCGCAACCGCTGGCGCCGCTCCTGCGTGGATGAAAAACTGCGCAATGAAATCACGCCGAAAAATATCTTGATGATTGGGCCCACCGGTGTCGGTAAAACCGAGATTGCGCGACGCCTGGCCAAACTGGCCAATGCGCCTTTCATCAAGATTGAGGCCACCAAATTTACAGAAGTCGGTTACGTCGGCCGAGATGTGGAATCCATCGTGCGTGACCTGATGGACATTGCGGTAAAGATGTTGCGCGAACAGGCCATGTACAAGGTTCGCAATCGTGCGGAAGACGCTGCAGAAGAACGCATTCTCGATATCCTGTTACCGTCAGCGCGTGGAAGTACGTTTGGGTTTAACAGCGCCGGCGAAAATGTTGATATCGACGAAGACAAGGAGAACAGCACACGCCAGAAATTCCGTAAGAAACTCCGTGAAGGCGAGCTGGACGACAAGGAGATTGAAATCGAGGTGTCGACCCCGGCCATGGGTGTGGAGATCATGGCGCCGCCAGGCATGGAAGACATGACCTCGCAATTGCAGAGCATGTTTCAAAACATCGGCGGCTCGCGCAAGAAGGCGCGCAAACTGCCGATACGCCAGGCGCGTAAACTTCTGGTCGACGAGGAAGCGGCGCGCCTGATCAATGAAGATGAGATCAAGGCGCGTGCACTGGAAGCCGTGGAACAAAACGGTATTGTGTTCCTGGATGAAATGGACAAGATCGCCAAGCGTGGCGAACAAAGTGGTGGTGCTGATGTATCACGTGAAGGTGTGCAACGGGATTTGTTACCACTGGTGGAAGGTTCTACTGTCAGCACCAAGTACGGCATGGTCAAAACTGATCACGTGTTGTTTATCGCCTCCGGCGCCTTTCATATTTCCAAGCCATCCGATTTGATCCCGGAGTTACAGGGGCGTTTTCCGATCCGGGTGGAGCTCGATGCACTCACCACCGAAGATTTCGTACGCATTCTCACTGAACCAGATGCGTCATTGACCGAACAGTATTCTGCGCTGCTGGAGACTGAGGGCGTGACCATACAGTTTACTGCGGAAGGAGTACGCCGCCTGGCGGAAGTAGCCTACGAGGTCAATGAACGCACCGAGAACATCGGCGCACGTCGTCTGCATACAGTTATGGAGCGCCTGCTCGAAGAGATCTCCTTCGAGGCCTCAGACCGTAGCAGCGAAATTATTAATATCGACGTCGCCTACGTGGACAAACACCTGGGTGATCTCGCCCAGAACGAAGATTTAAGCCGGTACATTTTGTAATCGCTGATGCCTGGGCGATCAGCTGACATATCAACAAGCTTGAGGGAAGCACCATGAGTGAAAAACATATTCCGACAGAACTCACTTATCACGCCAAGACGCACATCCTGGAGATCGCCTTCAATACCGGCGAACGCTATCAGCTCAGCGCCGAATACCTGCGCGTGTATTCCCCTTCCGCAGAAGTGCAGGGCCATGGCCCCGGCCAGGAAGTGTTGCAGATCGGCAAACAGGATGTAGGCATCAACAAGATCGAACAGGTCGGTAATTATGCTGTGCAACTATTTTTTGACGACAACCACGATACCGGCATCTATTCCTGGGATACGCTGTATCGCCTGGGCAAGGAACACGACTCGATGTGGCCACGCTATTTACAACGCCTCAAAGAAGCCGGACACCAGCGACCGGAACCCAAACACATGTAAAAAGCCAGGGGGTGATTGGGTATTTACATCTTTTCACACTGGCTAAGCGTATTCAGGTAAATCGCACTGCCGATAACGATGTACCCTAAACTAAGGTTTACTTATGTGTTTATCCTGCTGCGGCGCGTTTCTTAAATTTCATTCCGCTGAAAAGAACAAAGGCGAACACAAGTTCGCCTTTGTGTAGGAATGCATTTCAAGCAAGCATTCCCAACCCCCAACTGTACAATATTATTTTTTGCATCCAACCAATCCCACGAGAACCAGTGCTTGATCCAAGCTGGTAGGTTCTCAGGTACTTGGAAAACCGTGTCCCTGGCGTTTGCGCTGGCTGATAAACTCAGCAGCCCAGCTGTAGATGGCAGCGCCCACGGCTCTAATCCACTTTTGACTATGTGGGAGCAATTAATATGCCAGAATTATTATTCATGATTATCAATAAGTTATAAAATTGGAAAATGAACTATGTAAACTATCTCGACATATCACACGAGTTTTGTTGTATTGAGTGTAAATTTTTCCAACACAGTACTCGGGTTTTGCCCCGAAATGGTGTTCCACCCGATACACGAGTTCTACGCTAGAATAGGTCCATGACAGATAAAACCACCCATTTCGGTTACCAGGACGTACCCTGGGAAGAAAAGCAAAAAAAGGTTGCCGGGGTCTTCCACTCCGTCGCGCAGAAATACGATGTGATGAACGACCTGATGTCTCTGGGCATTCATCGTGTGTGGAAGCGCTTCACCATCGAGTTGTCCAGTGTACATCAGGGCCAGCGCGTGCTGGATATTGCCGGGGGCACCGGTGATCTGGCCAGCAAATTTGCCCGCCTGGTCGGTCCAACAGGTGAAGTGGTGCTGGCGGATATCAACGACTCCATGCTCAAAGTCGGTCGTGAACGCCTTACCGACAAGGGTATCGCAGGCAATGTGCGCTATGTGCAAGCCAATGCGGAATGCCTGCCATTTCCCGATGACTACTTTGACTGCATCACCATCGCCTTTGGCCTGCGCAATGTGACCGATAAGGATGCGGCGCTGCGTTCCATGTATCGGGTACTCAAACCCGGCGGTCAGGCCATGATCCTGGAATTCTCCAAACCACATAAGTCGCTCAGCCCGCTGTATGACTTGTATTCTTTTAAGCTTCTCCCGGTAATGGGTAAGCTCGTTGCCAACGATGCCGCAAGTTATCAATACCTGGCCGAATCAATCCGTATGCACCCGGACCAGGAGACCCTCAAACACATGATGGAAGCGGCCGGCTTCAGCCAGTGTGATTATCACAATCTTACCGGCGGTATCGTGGCACTGCACCGCGGATATAAAGCATGAGCCTGAGTGCAGAACTGGCCGCGGCCGCCACCGAGGTGCTTGAGCAGACTGTCAATGCCGCATTACAACTCGATCCCGATGGGAGTGCGGCACTAGGCCGCTTTAGTGGTAAGGTCATCGCCATCGAGTTGCTGGGCAGCCCATTAACGTTATTTTGTTTACCGGGTCCGGACTCACTGGTGTTACTGACCCACTATTCTGGAAATCCAGACACTGTCCTCAGTGGCCGGCCGTTGGCCCTGTTCAAACTCGTCACCGGTGACAGTCGACGCGTGCTGTTTGAGGGTGAAGTCAAAATCGAGGGTGACGTGGAACTGGGGCAGCAGTTCAAGCAGGTGCTCGACCGCCTGCACATCGACTGGGAAGAGGCCCTGTCACACCTCACTGGCGACATAGTGGCGCACAAGGCGGGACATCTTCTGCGTGAGATCGGTAACTGGTGGTCGAATACCCGTGAACGCATCGCGGCTAACGGTGCCGAATACCTCCAACAGGAAGTATGGGTGTTGCCCACACGGCCGGAAGTGGAACAGTTTTACCAGGGCGTGGAGACGCTACGTGATGAGGTGGCCCGCGCGGCGGCCAAGCTCGATCAGCTACAACACCATCTCGATTAAACGGTATTTCACCTTGCGCGATGCAGGCATGCATTCGGCGCGTATATTTAGTATCCTACGCCTCCCCAAATTGAGACCAGTACACCGGCAACGATGTCAGACAAGCGACCACCCGATTTTACCAAAGACGAAATCCGCGTCATTCGCGATACCCTCAAGGAGCGCTATGGCCGGGAAATCGAGGTCGAACTTGCCGAGGCAGAAATGCGTCTGAATCCGGCGTTGACTGAGATGACCCTGTGTCCCGTGGTGTACTGGGAAATTGACGACTGCCACTTCGTGGTCGCCAAGGTCGACAAATATCATTTCATGAATCACTTTTATTACCGTCTGTATCAGACTTACGCCACGGAAAAGCGGCGCTATGATGACCTGCTTGATTGCGTCGTCAGCCTCCTGCGGGCCCAGGCCGATTATGAGCTGAAAGAACAGGGCGTCACCGGCAAGAAATAAGCCACCGAATTCAACTTACACCCAATCATTTACGGGAGATTTTATGGCAACGAAGAAAAAAGCGAGCAAGAAAAAACCTGCGGCCAAGGCCAAAGTGAAAAAACCGGCACCGAAGAATGCCTTTTATGCCCAGTCCGGTGGTGTGACCGCCGTGATCAACGCCAGCGCCTGCGGTGTGATCGAAGAAGCGCGTAAACACAAAAACAAGATTGGTAAAATTTATGCCGGTCGTAACGGTATCATCGGTGCCCTGACCGAAGACCTGATCGATACCTCCAAGGATTCCGCCAAGGCGATTGCCGCCCTGCGCTATACCCCGTCCGGTGCTTTTGGTTCCTGCCGCTTCAAACTGAAAAGCCTGGAACAGAACCGTCGTGAATACGATCGCCTGATCGAAGTCTTTGCGGCGCACAACATTGGTTACTTCTTCTATAACGGTGGCGGTGACTCCGCCGACACTTGTTACAAGGTTTCGCAGCTGTCAAAAGAAATGGGGTATCCGATCCAGGCTATTCACGTCCCCAAGACTGTTGATAACGACCTGCCTATTACCGACAACTGCCCGGGTTTCGGTTCTGTGGCCAAGTACATTGCTGTATCCACCCGTGAAGCCAGTTTCGATGTGGCCTCCATGGCCAAGACTTCAACCAAAGTATTTATCGTCGAAGTCATGGGTCGTCATGCGGGCTGGATCGCCGCGGCCGGTGGTCTGGCCTCTACCAAGGATACCGAAATTCCTATCGTTATCCTGTTCCCGGAAGTGGAATTCAACCAGGAAAAATTCCTGGCCAAAGTCGATCAGATGGTCAAGAAACACGGTTACTGTTCTGTCGTGGTTTCAGAAGGTGTGCACTGGCCCGATGGCCGCTTCCTGGCGGAGAGCGGTATCAAAGACGCATTCGGTCACAGCCAGCTGGGTGGTGCCGCTACCGTTATCGCCAACATGATTTCTTCCGAGCTCAAACTGAAAAATCACTGGGCCGTAGCTGATTATCTGCAGCGCGCCGCACGTCACATCGCCTCCAAGACCGATGTCGATATGGCCTACGCCATGGGCAAGGCGGCAGTGAAGTACGCACTTAAGGGTCACAACTCCATCATGCCGACCGTCGTGCGCAAGTCCAACAATCCGTTCAAGTGGGAAGTGGGTATGGCCGATCTGGCCAAGGTCGCCAACGTCGAGAAAATGATGCCGCCCAACTTCATCACTAAAGATGGTTTTGGTATTACCCAGGCCTGCCGAAACTACATGGAACCGTTGATCAAGGGTGAAGATTATCCGCCGTACAAGGATGGCATGCCGCAGTATGTACGTCTGAAGAACGTCGGCGTACCGAAGAAACTCAAGAAGTTCGAGCTGTAAGTAAAATAGAAAAGGGCGGCGCAAGTCGCCCTTTTTGTTGAAGCTATTAACATGACTCTCGATAAGGCCCGCGAAATGCTCAAGACCCAGATAAGCCTGGGCAGTGGTTACAACCGCAACTCCGCTAAGTTGATCCTGGCTGAGGTGCAACGCGAACACGGCATGGCCGCTGCCGATGGCCTGATTGCAGAATTGGAACTGGACAAGCATTTCGGCTTTAAGCCCGGCGTCGAACTGCATTATTAACCCTTCCTTCCGGATAACCCGGCGCTTTACAGGTTTTTATTCTCTCAGCTGTTTTGCGATAATCCTGAAGTCAAATACACAGGTATTCGCTGTATGAAAGCCCAGGTCCTGCGCACCGAAGAATTTATCATCCAGGATGAGCCCTACTACCAGGCGGTGGGGGACGAGATCGCCGTGTTTGAGGCGGCGTATAAGCAAAAACTGCCGGTGTTGCTCAAGGGCCCGACCGGTTGTGGCAAGACCCGCTTCATGGAGCACATGGCCTGGCGCCTCAAGCGTCCCTTGATCACCGTGTCCTGTCATGATGACCTCACCGCGTCTGACCTGGTTGGCCGCTATTTAGTAAAAGGCGGTGAGACCGTGTGGATCGATGGGCCACTGGCCGCTGCCGTCCGCAGCGGTGCTATTTGCTATCTGGATGAAATCGTTGAGGCGCGCAAAGACACCATGGTGGTGATCCATCCCCTGGCCGACGACCGCCGTGCTTTGCCCATCGAAAAACTCGGCGAGATCATCGAGGCTGGCGATGAATTCTGTCTGGCGATTTCCTATAACCCCGGATACCAAAGCGTGCTCAAGGATCTCAAACAAAGTACACGCCAGCGTTTCGTTGCCCTGGAATTCGATTATCCCAGTGCCCAGCTGGAAGCCACGATTCTGGAAAAAGAGACCGGCATCGACACCGACATGGCCAACAAGCTGGTGAAGTTCGCCGGGATGACCCGCAATCTTAAAGGCAGCGGCCTGGAAGAAGGTGCCAGTACGCGTTTGTTGGTGCATGCCGCCAAACTCATTCGTGCGGGTGTACCGCCGGTAACGGCCTGTCATACTGCCATCGCCCAGGCACTCACCGATGATGCCGAGATGCTGGCGGCAGTCAATGAATTGAGTGCCTCGTTGTTTTAAATTCTGCAAGCTATGGCCACACAAGCGCCCCTGCAGTTCGACGCCATCAATGGCTTTTTAGAAAAGCATCTCGATGTCGAATTCTCGTTTTTAAAAACCGAAGAGCCCGCGGAAGTCATCGCGCACCTGCCGCGCGAGGATCAGGATTTTATTTTGAGCTGGGTGCAGCGGGTGGCCAGCCTCAACATTCAACTCGCTTATCAATTTATTACGTATATCATCGATGCCGTGGCGCAGGTCGATAAAAAAATTATCGAGGCCTGGTTACTCCATGCCATGGATGTCTACGATCAAAAAGGCCTGTATCCGGCGCGCGAGGTGATCACCAACGTTGAGCGCTTTATTGCCAATTCACACGAGCGCACTGCCGGTGCAGTATTTGAAGAGATCGCCGGGGTACTGGCGCACTTTACCCATGGTCTGTCCGGACGTCAGTTAAAACTGCATGAGACTGATACCGATGAGATCTACACCGATTCGGAAACGATCTTTTTGCCGACCATCATTGGTCGCCTGCCGACGGAAAAAGACAACTTCATTATTTACAAATCCATGGTTGCCTATCATTGGGCCCAGACACGGTACGGCACATTCCGGGTACGCCTAAGCGATATCGTGGCACAACAGGCAAATCCCACCGAATACTTAGTCTTGTTTCATGCTCTGGACACCTTGCGTCTGGACGCCTGTATCCAACGTGAATTGCCTGGCTTGTACCGTGAGATGCAACGCATTAAGCAGGAGTTACAGGAACTGCAGGACATTGCTGAGATTGCGGCGCTGGCACAGGAACTCACCGAACCGGATCGTACGGTCCATGATGTCGTGCGCCTGACCGGGCAACTGCTGGGACAAATCACAGTTCCGCAAAAGTGTTTTTATCAGGGCGTATTAATGCCGGAGCAGGTGGAGGCCTGCATGGATCGGCGGATTGCACGCGAGAAATCACACCTACGCTCTATCCTGCGTAAGATCACCGAGGATATTAAAGGTGACAAAGGTAAGGATGCCTCTGAATATCAATACGAAACAAAGGCCAAACAGCAGGGCAATGACGAACTCGCTGACATGGAGATCACCCTCGACGGCCAGGTCATGCCGTTACCAGAACACGCCAGGGCCCTGACCACCTCGATCATTCAGGACCTGGGTGAGATCCCCGATGAATACCTGCAGCCCGCAGGGCCAGGTGAATACGATCCGAGTTTCTTCAAGGAAAAAGAAGAAGACCCGGACGATGTCTGGCGAGGCGCCTACCATGAAGAAGGCGCGTTCCTCTACAACGAATGGGATTACAAGCGGCAGTCTTATCGCAAAAACTGGTGTGCAGTGCGCGAGAAAGATATACGGCCGGTCTATGATGACTTCGTGCACGATACCTTGCACAAGTACAGCACATTCATCAAGCAGCTGCGCAAAACCTTTGAGGCTATGCGCGATGAAGACCGGGTGTTGAAACGCCAGCCCGATGGTGAGCACGTGGATATCGATGCACTGGTACAGGCGCTGGCCGATGCCCGTGACGGCAGCGAGATGTCGGACCGCCTGTTTACCCGCATGCATCGTGCCGACCGCAATATCGCGGTGGTGTTCATGGTCGATATGAGTGGTTCCACCAAGGGCTGGATCAACGACGCTGAACGCGAATCCTTACTGTTGCTGGCGGAGACACTGGAGACCCTCGGTGATCGCTACGCGATTTATGGTTTCTCCGGCATGGCACGCAAGCGTTGCGAAATCTATCGCATCAAGCATTTTGATGAAATGTACAATGATGAAATTCGTGCACGTATCAGCGGCATTACACCCAAGGATTACACTCGCATGGGTTTTGCCATTCGCCACCTGTGCCGGGTTCTGAACGAAGTCGATGCCAAGACGCGAATCCTGATCACGATCTCCGACGGCAAGCCCGACGATTACGATCACTACCGCGGTGAATACGGTATCGAAGATACCCGCCGTGCCCTGATCGAGGCGCGCCGTGACGGGATTCATCCGTATTGCATTACAATTGACAAGGAAGGTCGGGATTATCTACCGCACATGTACGGTCCTGCTGCGTACACAGTGATCAATGAAGTGCGCCAGTTGCCGCTTAAGGTCTCGGATATATACCGGCGTATCACCACCTGATGAAATTCATGTGAGTAAAACAGCGGCATTTGCCACCGAGTAAAGCCTGCCAGATCACATTTTTGGTTTTATCTTTGAAATATGATTTAGCCACACCGAAACTTTACCGATAACGATTTTATCTTTTCAAAACCTGACTTCAGGTAAGGGGGAAATATGCGACGCGTATTGCCATTGTTTGTTTGTCTGTTTTTGTTACTCACATCATGGGTCCACGCTGCTGACAAGCAGGACCAACTGACTCCCGAGCAGGAGAAATATCAGAAATGGGCGCAAGGGATCTGGGATTCGCTGGACCGCAAAACCGGTGAGATCACGCTGCCGGATGGGGTCGCCACACTCAAGGTACCAAAAGACTTTTATTACCTGGGCCCGGATGATACCCAAAAGGTGCTGGTCAAGGTTTGGGGTAATCCGGCAGGCCATAAGAAACAAGGGATGCTGTTCCCTGCTGGCATGACACCATTTGATCGTGATGCCTGGGGTGTCACCATCGACTATAGTGATGATGGATACGTCTCCGACAAGGATGCAGACGAAATCAATTACGATAAGATGCTGAAGCAGATGCAGGAAGCAGCGAACGAATCCAACAAGGAACGCAAGGCCCAGGGCTATGAACCCATCGAACTGGTGGGCTGGGCAGAAAAGCCGTTTTACAACAAAGCTGAACACAAATTGTATTGGGCCAAGGAGATCAGGTTTGGTAACCAGTCTGTGAATACACTTAATTACAATATTCGTGTCCTCGGGCGCAAAGGCTATCTGGTCCTCAACTTTATTGCCGGGATAGATCAAAAGGTCATGATCGACAGTAAGCTAAAGAGTGTCCTCGCCATGGCCGAGTTCAATCCAGGTTATCGCTATAGTGAATTTGATCCGAACATGGACAAGGTCGCGGCCTACGGCCTCGGTGGTCTGGTTGCGGGTGCGATCCTGTCCAAGACCGGGTTGTTAACTGCCGGACTACTCTTGTTGAAAAAATTCTGGATTCTCGTGATCGCCGGCGGCGCCGGTTTGTTTCGCGCCGTATTCAGAAAAAAGGCTGCCTCATAGATCTCGCGCTGATTTTCTCTCCCCGCCCGGGAGAGGAAAATCTTTCTCGATCCTGCAAGACACAGAAATTCAAAAAAATCCTGTTATAGTTATCCCAAATAGAATTTGTCCGGGATAATCATGCAACTGACCCAGTTTCAAATCGACGCTTTTACCTCACGCGTGTTCGAAGGTAATCCGGCGGCGGTTGTGCCATTGCAGGTCTGGCTGCCGGATGCGGTAATGCAGGCCATCGCCATGGAAAACAATTTGTCCGAGACTGCGTTTTTCGTCCGAAATGACGATGGATTTCAATTGCGTTGGTTTACACCGATAAAAGAAATTGAACTTTGTGGTCACGCCACCCTGGCCAGCGCCTATGTGATCTTCAACGAACTGAACTACGCGCAGGATACCATCGTGTTCGATACTCTGAGCGGTGCGTTGACAGTGACTCGAAACGGTGACTGGCTGGAAATGGATTTTCCTGCGCTAGCGTCGCAACCCTGTGCAGTACCCGCCGCGGTAGTTGAGGCCTTCGGGCATGCACCGGTAGCCTGTTTACAGGCCAGGAACTACATCGTGGTGTTTGATGATGAAAACTTTGTGCGTGAGGTACAGCCTAACATCCAGACTTTGGCCGGGCTGGATCTGCATGGTGTGATGATCACCAGTCGCAGCCAGGAATACGATTTCGTTTTACGCTATTTTGCACCCAAGTATGGTGTCAACGAAGACCCGGTTACCGGTTCGGCCTTCACTCAGCTGGTGCCCTACTGGGCCCAGCAGCTGGGTCGACAGGCTTTTCATGCCAAACAGGTCTCGGCGCGTGGTGGTGAGGTACGCTGTGCCCTAGCCGGTGACCGGGTGCGCATCGCCGGACAAGCCGTTAAATTTCAGGAAGGTACGATAGGATTCGGTTTGTAACTTTGGCAGTCCGGTCTCCAGCGCCTATACTTAAACAAGATCACGAGTGATTCCCTCCCCTATCTCCCTCCGGCCTGCGAGGGAATGTTGTACTCCAACCGGTCACATGCAAGAGGGCCGTCCTATGCCGATTGATGAAAAAGTTCTAATTCTCGAAATCGTGGAATGCGAGATCTGCCTCAAGGAAATTCCTGTGTCCGAGGCCAAGATGGATGAAGCGGCCGATTATGTGCACCACTTTTGTGGACTCGAATGTTATGCAATTTGGCGGGCGCAGGAGCAGCTAGAAAAAAAACCCTAAAAGATTCGCGCGGCGAAGATGTCCTGCAGGTTTGGCGGGTTGTCGTGAATGCGCCGGCAAAAGGTATAAAAATCCGGTTGTGCCACGGTCTCAGCCACAGTCTCCCCCCAGGTGTCCTTGATGGCACTGCTCCATTTCTCATAATTATCCAGACCCGGGTTGTTTAACAGATTCTCCAGGCTCACTACCGGATCCTGCTTGTCGCCCTTGACCGTGTAGCTGCGCGCGTTGCCCTGCAACCAGCGCAGGCACTGCGGCCAGTTCAGGATCAAATGCGAGGCGCGTACGACCTTCAGCATGTGTTCGTCACTGCTGACATCTTCGCTGTGATCCAGGCGGATAAACAACAGCCGTGCCACATTCAGGAAACGCTTCATTTCCCGGGGGTTGAGTTCCAGATCGGCCAGTGCTGCAGAGATTAATTTATTCAGCGTCTCGCCGGTCTGATCGCTGGTAATGTCGATCATCTTGCTGGCAACGCTGGCATCGACCTCCGGGATGATCTCTACCTTGTGTTGGGTTTTGAAACGTTTCACCACATCCTGCAATTCATTCAGGCTGGCGGTACTGGCGATCTGGCTTTTCAGATCGTCAATCGCTGCTTGTTCAACTTTGGCCTCTGGTATTTCCCGCAGCAGGGTATCCAGATATTTACGCGCTTCTGCCGGCTGAATGCGCGGAATGAAAAACGGCAATTGCACAAATTTTTCCATAAAGCGCCAGCCGTAACCTTTGGAGGTATGCCGGTTCTTGTTGTAGGTCGCGGCCTGTTTTTCCGAAGCCGTTTCGATTGCCATCGCCACCATGTGAGTGTCCATGCCCAGGATAAAATACAGCTTGCGGTGTTGCACGCTGATGAACTGGTTGATCGCCAGCAGGATCTCGTTCACGGTCTCCGGCGTGCAGCGATCGAGATCGTCGATGAACACCACCAGCCGCCCGTCTTGTCCCAACAGCAGTTCGAGGGCACGATCCAGATCGTGATCCACCAGGTGCAGCAGCCCCAGCTCCTTATCGTAGTCTGGTTCCCTGATGTATTTGCTCAGTTTGTCGTCCAGCGCCCAGTCTTTGTTCTTGTTCAGTAACTGGTAAAAGAAGTGGCCGATGGCACCAATCACGGGCGTGATTTGCGGCCAGATATGCTGTTGCAAATACCGACCAATCTCCGTGTCCGTAAACGAATAGGCCATGGTCAACAACAACAAGCCGAGCCAGACCAGACCCTTGGGTAACCAGCGTTCCAGAATGAGTTTGTGAATGTCGCGGCGGATCGCATGGGTGTCCAGCCGCGCCATTTGCAAGCGAAACCAGAAACGTTCCTGTTGTAACTGTGTCGGCAACTGCCCTGCCAGTTGATGCAGGATGGTGTGGGCCAGTCCTGACCACACCTGGTTGCTGTTTTGAAAATACAGGGGATTGAACCAGACACAGGGAATCGTACCTGGTTTCACCGGCAACATGGCATCGCTGGCGGTCTGTTCTTCCTTGATCCAGCGCTTGAGGTGATTGAGTTTGGTCTGGGTGCCCGGGACGCCTTCTTCCTCGGCTGATACAGTTTGCGCATCTTTGTGTTTATCGAGACCGTGTTCCAGCTTGTGTTTGATCATGCGCATCAAACTGGTCTTGCCCTGGCCCCAGGGTGCCTGGACCGATACCGTTAACGGCGGTTCGGCCTTGCCGTCGATGATCATTTTGGCGATGGCCTGGGCATAACTCTCGTAACCCAGCTGATCTTCAATGGTCCAGATGTCCGAGGTACTCTTCTTGGCGATGGCATCGACGTTGAAGGCTTCCAGCACCTGGGTAAATTCGGATTCGGGTGCAGCATTAGAGGCTTGTGCCTGTTGGGTGAAAGCCGGTTCATTCAACTTCTGTTCGGCATTAAATTTTGATTTGAGATTCTCAGAAAACGGCATGGCGTTTTTTTCCGGCGGCATCTTGTTCATGGACAGGTTGTTCTGCACCAGCCGGGTGTAGTTAGCGACGAATTGTTCGGGATCGATCCGGTTTATGGCATCGAGAGTTTGTGGGCCCATCATGCCATCGGTGGGTTCAATGCCAGCCGCCTTTTGTGCAAGCATGATCGCCTCATGGACACCCAGGTATAAACTGGCGATTAACATCGCTTCGGCGATAGGCGCTGGCAGCTGATCTCCCCAGAGTTGATCCCACGGACCACGAAGCAGGTTGGCTGCCAGTTCGTTACGGGTCCATGGCATTATGTCTTGTTCGGAAAATAGCTGTTCCAACTGGCTTAATCTGGGTTCTATCTCTGTTTGCCCGGCCAGGTCAGTCAATTGCTTCCAGTTATCGCCCAGTATTTCGCCGATGACACGCTGGATAATCTCCTCTGCCTGATCCTGCATGGTCTGCTCCCTATGTTTTACTTATATATAGTGCATCCTGCGACGCGGGGGGGTGGCCGTCAATTGGCCAGCTCAGGTCCACCCGATGTATTTCTTTTTATGGTCATTGCTTGGCCAATTGCTTCCGGTATAATGCGCGCTCTTTTGCCAGAGGGTCGCGTCCTTGGATTCCATTCAGAAACTTCGCAATATCGCCATCATCGCCCACGTCGATCATGGCAAAACCACCTTGGTGGACAAGCTGTTACAGCAATCCGGCACCTTCGACGCACGCTCACCCGTGACCGAACGGGTGATGGACTCCAACGACCTTGAAAAAGAGCGCGGTATTACCATTTTGTCCAAAAACACTGCCATTCAGTGGCAGGACTACCGCATTAATATCGTCGATACCCCGGGACACGCTGACTTCGGCGGCGAGGTGGAGCGGGTGCTGTCTATGGTGGATTCCGTGCTGTTGCTGGTTGATGCGGTCGACGGCCCCATGCCGCAAACCCGTTTTGTGACCCAAAAAGCCCTGGCCCGCGGTCTGCGCCCCATCGTCGTGATCAACAAGGTCGACCGTGATGGCGCGCGCCCGGACTGGGTGGTGGACCAGACCTTTGATCTGTTCGACCGCCTGGGTGCGACCGATGAGCAACTGGATTTTCCGGTGGTGTATGCCTCGGCCCTGATGGGCTACGCCAGCCTCGACGCGGAGGCGCGCGAGGGTAATATGGACCCGTTGTTCGAAACGGTCGTCAAACACGTGCCGCCACCGGATGTGGACCCGAATGGCCCGTTGCAATTGCAGGTGAGCTCACTCGATTACAACAGCTACGTCGGCATCATCGGGATTGGCCGCATCACTCGCGGCAAGATCAAGACCAATACTAACGTTACCATCATCGACCGCAAGGGCAAGACCCGCAATGCACGGGTGCAACAGGTCCAGCGTCTGATGGGGCTCAAGCGCGAAGAAATTCCCGAGGCCCAGGCCGGCGACATTATTGCCTTCACTGGCGTAGACCCCCTGAACATTTCCGATACCCTGTGTGAACCCAATAAGGTGGAAGCCTTACCACCGTTGACCGTGGACGAGCCCACCGTGAGCATGACTTTCCAGGTCAACAAGTCACCCTTCGCCGGCAAGGACGGCAAGTTCCTGACCTCACGCCAGATAGGTGAGCGCCTGGAGCAGGAGCTGCTGCATAACGTAGCCCTGCACGTGGATCCTACCGATGACCCGGACAAGTTCCGCGTCTCCGGTCGCGGCGAACTGCACCTGTCGATCCTGATCGAGACCATGCGTCGAGAAGGTTACGAGCTGGGCGTGTCACGACCTGAGGTTATCTTTAAAGAAATTGATGGCGTGCGTTGCGAACCGTACGAACAACTCACCGTGGACGTGGAAGAACAACACCAGGGTGCGGTGATGGAACGCCTGGGTACCCGCGGTGGCGAGATCAAAAACATGGTGCCCGATGGCAAAGGTCGTGTGCGTCTCGACTACGTCATTCCCGCGCGCGGACTCATCGGGTTTCGTACCGAGTTCCTGACCGCGACCCAGGGCACCGGCCTGATGTATCACGTGTTCGAGAAATATGCTCCGGCCAAGACCGGCGCCATCGGTCAGCGCATCAATGGCGTGCTGATCTCCAACGGCCAGGGTAAGGCCGTGGCCTTTGCACTGTTTAACCTGCAGGAGCGTGGTCGCATGTTTGTCGGCCATGGTGACGAGATTTATGAAGGCATGATCGTCGGTATCCACTCGCGTGACAACGACCTGGTGGTCAATCCTCTCAAGGCCAAACAGCTTACTAATATGCGCGCCTCAGGCTCAGATGAAAACGTGATCCTGACCCCGCCGATCCGCATGAGCCTGGAACAGGCGTTGGAATTCATTGACGACGATGAGCTGGTGGAAGTGACCCCAAAGGGTATCCGCCTGCGCAAGAAATACCTCAAGGAACACGAACGCAAATCCATGTCGCGCCAATCGGCGTGATGACCAGGGGCATGCCGCGGCTGTCGTTCACAGCCGCGGCATGAACAAACCTACCTGCTTGCGGTAACGCCGATAATTTTCGCCGAAGCGCGCCAGCAGTTCCCGTTCCTCGAAGGCTAACCCGATCGCAATATAAATACTGAAGCCGCTCGCTAACATAAGGTGCGTCAGCGTCATCTGTGGTGTGGCCCAGATCCCGACCAGGATACCAACCATCATTGGGTGGCGACTGTAACGGTACATCCACGTGCGCACAAATGGTACCGGTGTATACGTCTTGCCACGCAAGTACAGCCAGCCCTGACGCAGACCAAACAGATCGTAGTGGTTAGTGACGTAGCTGGCAGCCACCAGGTATAACCAGCCAAGCGCAAACAACACCCACAACGTAATATGCGCAAGCGGTTGTGTAACTGTCCACACGATGCCGTTCAGCGGTTGCCACAACCAGACCAACAGACCGAGGGCAATGCCCGAGGAGAGTACATACGTGCTGCGCTCGGCGGCGGGTGCGATGACACGAGTCCACCAGCGTTTAAAATTCCCGCGCGCCATGATGCTATGCTGCAACCCAAACAGCAACAGCAAACCAAGGTTGATCAAGACGGCATTGATGGGTGAATGGATGTGCAGCGGAGCGCTACCGAATGGCACCAACCCAGCCAGACTCAGCACCAGCCAGGCAATCGCGGCCATGCCAAGTAAATAAGTGATAAGACTGTAACTGAAAACGGTGATGCGTGCGCTGCGTGTTGGGGTACTTTCATGTCGCGCATCGAGTTGTGTCGTGTCCATGAGATTACCTCCTTTGGGTTAGTGCAAGTGAACGCTCAGGCATGAGAGCGTTGTGCGTCTGCAGTATTGAGTTCCGGGCGCACATCAAACGTTAGATCGACCGGGACGCCCTGTTTCAGGGTCGCCAGATTAATACAGGATCGTTCGGCACCGACTAGCAGGCGTTGAATCCGTGCCGGTGGAGTGTCCGCGGCAACCTGCACGTGCACCGTACACTCCATCGCCTGAAATTGCACGGGCGAGTCTACCCCCATACCGAGACTGGCACGCACATCGACGTGGCCTTTGACTTCCACTTCGAGATCTTCAATGACGATACCCAGCACGTCGGCGACCATACGCAGCGTTCCATCTTCGCAGGCAGCGAGCGCGGCACACAACAGTTCGCCGGGATTCGGCGCGTCATGATAACCGCCCACCGCACGATCGATACCGTACCTGATGGCAATATCATAACTGTCACCGGGTACCACCACACCGTGGAGGGCATCGGTATCGCTGAGTGCCGCCGTGCGCACATGCTTGATGATGCGGGCCTGTTCGGGCTGTTGCTGATAGCGGGCGCGCAGTGGCGCCTGGCGTTGCTGGACTGTCGACTGGAATGCAGGCATGGCTACCTCCTTTGCTAAGTCTATGAAAACATGACGTACACAACTCTAGACCTTGAGCACAGCAAAACAGAGGGCCATACTTGCCAAATACCGTGCGAATATGGGCAATTTAACATGTCGCATCGCATATCCCTCCTGGCGCTGGAGGGGTGTTTTGCCTCCAATATCATGGGCGCAATCGACCTGTTCGATACGGCCAATCGTCTTGCAGCCCTGCGCAGGCACCCATCCGCGCCGCTGTTTTCATGGCAGGTGTTGTCACCCGACGGTCAGCCTGCCACGGCCTCCAACGGCTATCGCATTGCAGTCGACAGTGCACTCGAACACGCACCAATCGCTAACACGATCATGATACCGGCCTTTGGCTCGTCCCAGCCCAGGGAACTGTTCGCGGCACTTGCGCGCCAGGCCAGACTGATACCCTGGTTGCAGGCACAACATGCGGCCGGGGTCGAGATTGCGGCGACATGTAGCGGAAGTTTTCTGCTGGCGGAAAGCGGCCTGCTCAACGACCGGCGTGCCACCACCAGTTGGTGGCTGGCCGATGAGTTTGCCCGGCGTTATCCGCAGGTTGAACTCGATGTTGCCAGCATGCTGACCGATAACAACGGCGTCATGTGTTCCGGCGCCGGTATGTCTCATCTCGATCTGTCCTTGTACCTGATCGAAAAGATCGGCGGACGCGATATTGCCCATCAATGTGCGCGTTATGTCGTGCTCGATGAACGGCGGCGTTCCCAGGCGCCGTATATTATTCTCAACCACCTGCGCAGCCACGACCCGCTGATCAGCAAGGCCGAGAAATGGATCAAGGCCAACCTGGACCAGACCATTCGTATTGAAGACATCGCTGCGCAGGTGACTGTCAGTCCGCGTACGCTGATCAGACACTTCAAGGATGCTACCGGTGAAACTCCGCAGGCCTTTGTGCGCAAGATTCGGATCGAGACAGGCAAGGCCCTGCTACAAAACACCAACCTGCGCCTGTCCGAGATCATGGCGCGCCTGGGCTATGAAGACGAAAGTACCTTTCGACGCACTTTCAGGAAATACACTGACATGTCACCGCGTGATTACCGACGGCGGTTTGGGGTTAAAGCGTAAATAAGGAGCACGCGTGCAACCTGGTTAATATTATATTCGTTCCAGTGGACTGCGCACTGCAGCACCACCTTTTTGTAGCACGTGGGTGTACGATGTGCAGGGATGCACAAGTGTCGCGGGAGGCAGGACGCCGGGAGCGACTATCTGTGTGGTTTTGAGATCCTTGTGACCGAGTAATTCTTGTACTGTCCTGATGTCATACCCATCTTCCAGCAAATGCGTAGCGAACGAGTGACGCAGGGTATGTGTACTTGCGGGCTTGACGATGCCGGCACGTTGCATGGCTTGCTTGATAACACGGTGCAGGGATTTTTCATAAATGTGGTGACGCCGTTTGATCCTGGTTCGAGGGTCAGTGGCGATATCGCGGGAAGGAAACACATACTGCCAGTAAAATTCCCTGGCGGCATTCGGGTATTTACGGGACAAGGCATAGGGCAAATATACTTCCCCAAAACCATTCGCCAAATCCTGATCGTGCAGTTCCTTGACACGGGCCAAATGGGATCTGCGTGGCTCGATCAATGGTATGGGCAGGACGGTGACACGATCCTTGTCTCCCTTGCTATCTCGAACTAACAATTGTTTATAGTGAAAATCGATGTCCTTTACTCTCAGTCTGGCGCATTCAGATATGCGTAAACCAGCGCCATAAATCAAGGAAAATAATAACCAATAGGTACCATCAAATTGTGCGAGTAAACGTTTAACTTCATCACGGGTAAAAACGACGGGTATGAATTTTTTAGTTTTTGCGCGGACGACATTCTCAAGCCACGGTAATTCGATCTTAAGAACCTGTTTATATAAATACAAAATAGCACTCAGTGCCTGATTTTGCGTGCTGGGCGAGACCTTGCGATTGACGGCCAGATGCGTCAGAAACGACTCGACTTCAGGGCCGCCCATCTCAGCGGGATGCCGCTTTTTATGAAATCGTATGTAATAGCGAATCCAG
This sequence comes from Thiohalomonadales bacterium, assembly GCA_040235555.1. GTDB lineage: Bacteria > Pseudomonadota > Gammaproteobacteria > UBA6429 > Thiohalophilaceae > RI-92. The sequence goes on from JBECKZ010000070.1 coordinate 34,391, forward strand.
TAAATATAGGAGTGCTCAGTACTAAGACTGTAATGTTTTACGCGAAGTGAGTTTCTGACCTGCTCGAGAAGGTGTGGCCGATGGGCCACAGCAGAGACTGTGTTATCCATAATGATTCTCCCATCCTTGGAGTAATGTGTGTAAAGCCGTAAAGTAACTGAATAGCCTGATTTATAAAATAGGAAAATTCCTACAAGATCAATTTTAGGCTGACAAAAAACTCTAACTAATTGATAATCAATATTTTAAAAAATTATAACTGCATATTACGACATACCATCCCCTTGCAATTAAGAAGTTTATCGGCCATAAGGTAATGATAATGAAAAAGAAACCTCAGCCACACAATAAAATGTCGGCGTGTTATGTTGCAGATATGAAGCATATATATAGTTAGGGCTACAAATGCTGAGATTTTTTGCCTTTGCAATATTAATTATGACACCGGTGCTTTCTATGGCTGAAGACATCTTTATTTCCTCACACAATGCGGAATCCAACCGCTTTGCGGTATTTGAAGACAATGAAAAAGTGGCTTTTCTTTATCTCACCGAAGCTGGAAGCCAAAAACCAATCAAAGATGCAATTGCCTATTCCCGTGTTCCACCAGTTGAAAAAGTTGACTGGGAAAAGATAAAGGAAACTGGAGATATCCCACCGTTAGAGAAAGGTTTGGCTAGTGCAGAAGCAGTGATTCCTTCTCCAAAGGAGAAGGAATTTTCATTTAAGTGGTCGACTGACGGAAATTCGGTTGCGTTGTTGAGAAACGGATCCCCCATATGTTTCGCTTCTACTCATGAGAAGTTTGGATATTCTAGGGCTGTCTCAAAATCAAGTAATCTCGCTAATGCATGGGATCAAAAGGCATATGAGCATTTATTCAACAAAAAGCCCTAACCAGGCGCTCCACTCGACCAAAAACCGCTGCGCGGTTTTCGCCGAGTGAGCTTGGTCGTTAGCGTAACAAAATGGAAAATACGGACTTACTGGAAAGACATATACCGTATCGACTTAAAGCAGTGGGTGCACTCGCTTTAGCTTGGGCGTGGCGGAATACCTGGGATGCTCCAAAAAAACTTGAAGTATTTTTTGATGGAGAACTAGCGATTGAAGGAAACAGCAACGCTATTTTAAATCCAATTCTGGATTCCGGCTTTGTTCATGCTCGTGCGTTATTAGAGTTTTTAGGGCTCTGCTCATACAAAGAAAAACTCACTAATATAAAGAGCCGTAGACCCGACGATTTTGGTATAGAGAAATTCTCTATTAATGGAAGGTTCTTGGAAATGGTGACACCAGAGGAAGCAATTCAAACTTATACTGGGAAAGCTGAAGATGCTGAAAAGGCGTTATTGTCCATTTTCCATATAGCAAACAAAGGCTTTGCCCATTTTTCTTCTGGTTTAAAAAAAGGGGAGTTTTCATCCGACAATATCGCTGTCGCATGCGATGGCATCCCTGTGTTAGTAATTAATCATTTATATGTGCCTCTAGGTTTAGAGGCACCAGAATATGAGCCTAGAGGAAGACAACGTGAACGCTAACAAGGCGTTCAAAAATGGACGCCGCGAACTGCGCGGCGCCCTTTAACTTAATCGTTAGATTGCATTATATGTACAAAATGATTCGTAAAACTCGCTGCATGTTAACGATATTAGGATTAATAGTTCGTTTTAAATTTACGAGACCTGGTAATAACTTTTGGTCATGGGTGTTTGAGAGGGTCTCCAATCAAAAGAGCAATGAAAGAACTAGGTGCATTATTTGGTTTCTTATGGCCGATGCTCTTGGTCGTAAAGATGACCACAGTCTATGTATATTATTCGAGCGCTGTGGGGATGTTCTAAATACTTTGAAGTTCAATCAACAGCGGGTTAATGAGATTGAGGATATATTTAGACGAACTGGATATCACCACCTTATTGGTGCAATACATGCCAATGCAATCTAACAAGGCGGCCCAGATCGGACGCCAAAACCGCTGCGCGGCTTTTTGGCGCCGCTGGCCTTAATCGTTAGATGGTCGTGTATCCCGGGGTCACATTTCTAGGGAATATGGGTGTATGAAAATCACTAGCTCAGAGCAACTCCACGGAGAAGGTTTCTTGCTCCGCCCGATCATGGAGAGCGACACTCAATTGATAGTAACTGCTAGCCAAAGCGACGTACCAGATTGGACTTTCATCCCACGTGACCTAGATGAAGGTAAAGCAAAGGCATGGATACGACGAGGTCTGGACGCAAGAGAGACCGGCCGAGCAATAAGGTTCGTCATCGATACACCGAACGGGGCGGTTGGCACGGTTGGGGCGGAACATCCTTACGCTCATGATGATGGAATCGTCGAGACCTTCTATTTTGTGCTTCCAGAATACCGACGCAAAGGATTAGCAACTGCGGCGCTTCATCTTGTGAACGCATGGGTACGCGAAGCCACGCCTACGCTGAGGCGCCTGCAGCTCCACGTCATTGTGGGAAATCAAGGATCCGGTCGAGTTGCCGATCTTGCCGGCTATACATACGAAGGAATCGTTCTGAACCAGATTCCTGCCGTTAATGGATTTGGTCCGAGAAACGCTGGGAGATATGGCATCGCCGTTGAAGGGAGTGAGTCGGTTGAGGTGGGCGGAGTTCTTGCCTAGGATTACCTCGAACAAGGTGACGGGCCATCTGACATCAGCTTTGAGAAGGATGCTCATTTCGCTGCGCTTCATTCGCACCTCTCAAGCTGAGCGTTAAGTTGAAGTAATGATAGAAATTGTAACTGAGAAAAATTTAGGAGAGGTCCTTCCTCTGATACGAATGTATCAGGAGTTTTATAATGTCTCAGATATATCGGATAAGCGTAATAGAGATTTCTTTTCCCAATTTGGGCCGGAAAGTGACAAAGGCTGCCTTTTTGCGTTTCGAAGCAATGGCAACATAGTTGCTTTCGCAACCGTCTATTTTAGTTATACATCATCGATCGCTAGTAAAACTGCTGTGTTAAATGATTTATATACATTTCCTGAAGAAAGGCGAAAAGGCATAGGAAAATCTCTTATAGAGTATTGTTGGAAATTCGCTTCATCAAAAGGGGCGGCGCGGCTACATTGGGCAACCCAGGTTGATAATGAATCGGCAAATTCTTTGTATAGGTCTTTAGGTGCGAAAGAGAGTGTTTGGAATATTTATGTATATTCAACTTAACAATGCCTTCCACTTGACTTCAGCGCTAACGTGCCTCCGCAAGTGAAGGCCGTCGTTATACGTAAAATGAAAAAAAAGACACCATTTGTTGTCGTGTTAATAGTGCTTATACTTATTACTGTTTTACCGATTTACCCTATCGGTAAAGTAGGAAATTCTTATCCTACAGATATAAATGATCCACGCATTAATGCACAGATAGATAAAAAAGATTTAGATTATATAAATTCTGTAATTCGAAAGAAAAAATGGGGATATTTATATGCTTTGGCATTAGGATTAGCAGAAGATCGTAAAATAATTAAAATTGAAGAGCTTTACGATGTCGGCACAAAAGATCCAATGATTTTTGATAATAGTAAAAAAGTAATTGACGTAACTACTACCACTGATAATGAGATGAAACGCGATCGAGGTGTTACTTATTCTTTTAAACGAGTTAACGGCGCCTTGAAATTAGAAAGCACTACTATCTGTTTGATTAATGTATATGGAATAAAAGAGTAGAACGTATAACAATATGTTCAATTCGCTCGCTCTCGCTCACTTGGACGCTTCGCCGCATGGCGGCTCACGCCATTTAACACTACGTTATGTAACTTAAACTAAGCAAGATCCGGGTCGTTAATAAGAATTTATTCCTTCATATTAAAACCATATCGCGAAAATTCTCGCCGGTTAAAAAAATGGATAATATGGAGGTTCGAACAATGTCATCACTATCCAACAAAGTCGCCATTGTTACCGGCGCGAGTTCCGGGATCGGTTATGCCACAGCAAAACTGTTCGCTAGAGAAGGGGCTAAAGTCCTTGTTGCCGCAAGACGCCAAACAATGCTCGAAAAACTCGTTGAAGAAATTAGCCTAGGGGGAGGTCACGCCGTCGCCTTCCCCGGTGATGTCCAGGACGAAACTTTTGCAAAAGCCCTGGTAGATTTCGCGAAAGCAGAGTTTGGCGGTCTAGATGTGGCATTCAACAATGCGGGTACTCTCGGTAGGATAGGAACTTCGCTTGAACTGCCGCTTTCAGAATGGGAAGACACGATCAAGACAAACCTTACGGGTGCGTTCCTTGGGGCGAAATATCAGGTGCCCGCTATGCTAAATCGGGGTGGCGGTTCCCTGATCTTCACGTCTACATTCGTCGGTTATACAGTGGGCTTGCCGGGAATGGTGGGTTATGCAGCGAGCAAGGCTGGACTTATTGGTCTCACGCAGACGCTTGCGTCTGAGTTTGGCAACAAAGGTATCCGGGTGAACGCCCTCTTGCCGGGAGGCACGGATACCCCCATGGGGCGAATATTTGCCAATTCACCGGAATCTCTAGCCTTTGTCGAAGGGCTTCATGCCCTGAAACGCATTGCAAATCCAGACGAGATCGCTAAAGCAGCCCTATATCTCGCATCTGAAGCATCGAGCTTCACCACAGGGACAGCGCTCCTTGTAGATGGTGGAATTTCCATAAACCGGACATGAAAATGTGCATCACTTTACAAGCGAAATGCCAGCGCTAGACTAAAATCAAAAAATCGGCGAAACGGGAAAAGCCCAACCATAACCAGACGCTCCAGCTGACGTCGGCGCTTATACGCCGGCGCCGCTATGCTTTTAGGTAGACTTTATCCAGCATTTTCACTTTAGGAATGTGATTATGAATGAACAAGAGAAGATGAATCTGGAGGTTGTGCGTAAATACTTTGATGGATGCAATTCTGGAGATGTTGAAGTCCTTTTGAGTACTCTCACGGATGACGTTCGGCATTTTTTTTTACCACCTTCTTTCCCACCAATCTTTGGTTCCAGTCATCTTGCTAACTATTGGCGTAAGTACAAACAAGTACTTAATCCCGTGTGGGCGATAGACCGATTGATTGCCAGTGGCGATGAGGTAGTAAATGAATGGAGTTGTTTATGGACACCCACCGGTACTTCTCGTAGAGTGATGACTCGAGGTACAGAGTGGTATGTTATACGCGACGGAAGAATTGCAGAAGTAAGAGCTTATTTTGTTGCAGACTCAGAAGCCAATTCTGAGTTGAGTTCATTCCCCTATAAGGCTAGAGGATATTTGCTTGATAAGGGTGTCTAACATGCAGGCAAAGATCGCACCCTGTGGTCGCTGCGACACCGTAGACACAACGCGCCCCTCGGCCATTTAACAAAATCGTTAGCGTAAAAATAGAAAAATGGATATAGAGACAGGGTTTGTTCTATTCGCCATCACCACAGGACTTATATGGGTGATTTTTGCTTACTGGCAATTTAGGTTAATTAAACGAATCATGATTGTTTCAAAAAAACAGCATGATATACCGGGGAATGTTTTTTGGCTCAAAAGAGCCAGGCTTGCAATCAATGCAGATGATACGTGCCATAATTTATGGAGAAAAAGAAACATATCTGCTTTGGCTTTTCTAGTTTCACTAATATTAGCTGGCGCAATAATGATAAGTATATTTCTTAATGGAGCATAAAGTTGTATTGGCTTATAAACGCTAACTGGTCGTGCCACTGTACGCCAAACCGCGGCGTTGCCGCCAGTGCTCTCAAACATTGGCTGGAATAATAACAAAACAAGGGAACAAGAAATGACATATGAAATTTCGATTATCGTCTTTGACCAGTTTACCGATATAGATTTCTTCTTAATGAGAGATATTCTTGGGAGAACAAGCACGGATTGGACGGTAAGGGTTCTTGGCACAAAAAGCATCCATACATCCACATTGGGCCTGTCAGTAAACACGGATGGCCATGTCTCAGAGGCTAATTCCTCAGATGTTGTTTTGTTTGTTAGTGGTTATAAAGGCGTTCCAGCGGCACTGGAAGATGAAGAATTTATGTCCTCCTTCAACCTGAATCCGCAAAAGCAACTCATTGGTTCTGTCTGTGCCGGTTCATTCATCTTATCCGGACTTGGTCTGCTAGAAGGAATTAAAGCAACGACTCATCCTGATGCCAAACCAGGTCTTGTATCCATGGGCGTTGATGTTCAGGACAAGGCGCTTGTAGTGGAGGGAAATATCGCGACCGCAGGTGGGTGCTTATCTGCGATATATCTTACCGGTTGGTTGGCAGAGCGGCTATATGATGAGACCAAACGACGTGAGATTCACAGACAGCTCATTCCTGCGGGGCAAGCTGACATTTATGAAAACCTTATTAAGACGACTATTGAGACTGCCAAGGCCGAGGAATCGCATTACACATCGCACCAGCCAACATCAGACCGAGACACGGCCTTCCTTAGTTGAACTTGGTGTTAGGCCTAAAATAAAGGGAGGTATTTATGCATTTGAGTTTCCAGAACCTTGCCACCATTACAGCGGTTACCTGCTTTACACTTACTATAGTTTGGCTTATTGCACCGCAACAATTGTTATCTATTTGGGGTGTTAGCTACTCTTATCCTGTCGGTCTAGTCAGCCGTCGCGGTGCTGCTCTATTCCTGGGCATCGGTGTGATGTTCTTTCTGGCACGTAACGCAGAGTTATCTCCGAGCCGTACGGCGCTTAGCGCCGGCTTCATTGTTGGTTGCTTAGCGCTTGCAAGTTTAGGTATTGTGGAGTTTGTTACAAAACGTGCCCGCATCGGCATTCTCTTGGCGGCTATGGTAGAGGTTATACT
>JBECKZ010000132.1:0-7811 GCA_040235555.1 Thiohalomonadales bacterium
AGGAAAAGCAAAAGGCCGAGGCACAGCGTCTTAAGGAATTGGCAAAAAAACGCCAGGCCGAGGAAGAACGTCAGGCGCAGGAGAAGAGTGAGCAGGCGCTGAAGCAGCAGCTTGCCGCGGAAGCCAAGCGCATGAAGGCAGAACAGGAAGCAGCCGCAAAGCGGCGTGCTGCACAAAAAGCAAAACAGACAGAGATCGACAAGTACATGAACGCGATCGAGAATAAAATCTATCAAAGATGGAGAATGCCGCGATCCGTTAATAAGGGCCTCGTCTGCGTACTACAGGTGACATTGATTCCAGGCGGTGATGTCATTAACATCGAATTGTCGAAAAGCAGCGGCGATCCCGAGTATGATGAGTCTGTTAAAGCGGCAGTGCGTGCTGCTTCACCTCTGCCGGTGCCATCTGCAGAAAGCGGGCTTTTTGACGAGTTTCGTAACCTGACCTTACCTGTTCGAGCTGACCAGAAGATGTAAATTATGTGGAAGCAAATTAAAATCGGATTGTTGTTTATAACGTTGAATCTCGTGTGTATCTCACCGAGCCAGGCATCGCTGACCATTGATGTGACGCTTTGGCTCGACAATGCCACCCCCATCGCTGTGGTGCCGTTTGCATGGCAAGGAGCTGGCAAGGAACCACTGCACATCACTGATGTCGTTTCCGGTGATTTAGCTCGTAGCGGTCGATTTGCGCCAATGAAAGAAAAGGATATGGTCGAATTGCCCCATGACGGTCGTGAGGTGAATTACGCAACCTGGCGGAATTCGAAAATGAAATACCTTGCTGTCGGCAAGATTCAGTCTTTAGGTAACAGTAATTTTCAGTTGCAATTCCAGTTGATGGATGTCGATCAGGGTAAACAGATTATTGGTCAAAGTTTTCAGGTGAAGCAAGCTGGCTTACGCCGTCTTGCCCATCACATTAGCGATATGATCTATCAGGCCATCACCGGCGAACGAGGTGCTTTTGATACTTACCTGGCCTATGTCACCGTGCTTCGGGGCAAAGCTGGCAAATCAACCTACCAGTTGGCAATCTCCGATTCAGATGGTTATAACGAGCAGATTCTATTGAAATCGAATATGCCGATCCTGCGTCCAGCCTGGTCGCCAGATTGCAAGCAATTGGCCTATGTTTCTTATTCAAGTGGACGCCCAGAGATCTATGTGCAGAACATCTATACCAAACAGACCCAGCAACTGACCAATTTTCCGGGGTCCAATTTGTCACCGGCCTGGTCACCGGATGGGCGCCATATGGCAATGGCGCTGTCCAAAGATGGAAATTCTGAGATCTACATAATGGATTTACTCACCCGTCAGCTGTACCGTATTACGCATAATTATGCTATTGATGTAGAACCGACGTGGACCCCGGATGGCCGCAGCCTCATTTTCATGTCTGACCGTGGTGGTAAGGCACAATTGTATAAGGTGCCTGTGAGCGATACCGGACCGCTGGGTCAACCGACCCGGCTAACATTTGATGGGGTAGAAAACATGCGGCCAGATGTGTCTCCCAATGGAAAGCTGGTGACAATGGTCAACAATACCGGAGGCCGCTATCGTATTGCAGTGCTGGATCTGGAAACGGATCAAACCTCAATCCTGTCGGATGGGAATTTTGACGAATCTCCCAGTTTTTCACCTAATAGCAACATGATAATTTATGCGTCACAGCAGAGTGGCAAGGGTGTACTGGCGGTAGTATCTGCAGATGGACGTGCCAGTCAGAAGTTGAGATTTTTACAGGGTGAGGTTCGCCAACCAGCGTGGTCACCCTATAAATCTGATCAATAAATTCAAACATTAGGAGAACCTTTCATGCGTCAAGGAACAAAGTTTTTATTAATTGGTGCACTTGCACTGTTACTGGGGGCGTGTGCCTCGACCAGCAAAAAGGCCGAAACAGAACAGGGCCAGACGGCAGGACAACAGGAACAACGCGGTGCAGCTCAGGCGGAAACCGGATTCCAGGGCAGTCCGTTTGAAGATCCGAATAATCCGTTGTCCAAACACACGGTCTATTTCGATTTCGATAAATCGGATATTCATCCAGAAGATCGCGATATCATCATTGCCCATGCGCAATACCTGGTTCAGCATCCGAACGTCAAGGTTGTACTCGAAGGTCACACCGATGAGCGTGGTACCCGTGAATATAATATTGCCCTGGGTGAACGACGTGCCAAGGCAGTCAGTCAGCTGATGCAATTGCAGGGTGTGGCACAATCGCAGATTGATGTCGTAAGCTTTGGTGAAGAGCGTCCGGTAGCATTGGGTCATGATGAATCTGCCTGGCGATTGAATCGCCGTGTCGAGATTACTTATCCGACTGGACACTAAGATGAAAAAATCTCTTCTGTATGTCAGTTTCTTATGTGGCAGCTTGTCACTCATCTCGATAGCGCAGGCGCGCGATATCCAGCTTCGCGATAGTGGGGATGACAATGCTGCTACGATTTCGGGTGTCCCGTCGGCTTCGACAAACTCAAATACACCGAAACTGACAACAGAAGAGCGCCTCACGCGACTGGAACGGATTCTCAGCAGTCAGGGCCTCACCGATATGCTGATGCGGATGGATAGTCTGCAAGCAGAGATCCAGAAGCTGCGTGGCGATCTGGAATTGCAGTCACACCAACTGGATGAGTTAAAACAGCGCCAGCGCGATTTATATGTGGATATAGATCGACGCCTGCTACGACTGGAGCGGAATGAACCTGCTACAGCCGGTGCCGGGACGAGTCCTGCCAGCGCCGGTGAATCCGCCATGCCTCAATCTGCGCCGGCGACATCGTCATCGAGCTCGTCCGCTACTGCGCCACAGGCAGGTGCTGCACCTGTTGTTGATGCTGAAGGGGAACAACAAGCCTACCAGAAGGCATTCGACACCTTACGCCAGTTACGCTATGACCAGGCGGTCACGGCCTTCAAGAAATTTATTGTCAAATATCCAAAGGGCCGGTATGCGCATATTGCCCAATACTGGATCGGTGAAGCCGATTATGCACAGCGAAAATTTAAACTGGCAATCGGTGATTACCAGAAGCTGATTGATGACTATCCGACCAGCCCCAAACTGGCTGAGGCCATGTTGAAGATTGGCTATAGTCAATATGAATTGAAAAACAACAAGGCGGCAGAAACTATCCTGAAGCAACTGATTAAATCCTATCCTGGTACGACGGAAGCCGGACAGGCGCAGAATCTACTCCAGAAAATACGTCTTAACCGGTAACGGTTAGTAAGTCAGTCTCATCACTACACAGACAGAACAATGTCTGAAACTATCGTTCTTCAGGACACCAGACAGAAATTACGCCTGACAGAGATTTTTTATTCTCTGCAGGGCGAGACACGCACAGCCGGCATACCTACGGTATTTATCCGGCTAACGGGTTGTCCCTTGCGTTGCGGTTATTGTGACACCGCCTATGCGTTTACCGGCGGGAGTTGGTGGGAATTCCCGGCGATTTTGACTGAGGTCGAGAAATATGCCACGCGTTATATCACAGTGACGGGGGGAGAACCGCTTGCCCAGAAAGCCTGCTACGATTTTCTGAGCGTCCTGTGTAATAAAGGTTATGAGGTGTCATTGGAAACCAGCGGTGCTATGGATATTAGCAACGTCGATCCACGGGTCGTGAAAGTCATGGATCTTAAGACGCCTGGCTCAGGCGAGGCCGGCAAAAATCGATACGCCAACATAGAGTTCCTGCAGCCGAAGGATCAGGTTAAATTTGTACTCTGTGATCGCCATGATTATGAGTGGGCGGTAGACAGGCTCAAGCAATACCAGTTAGCTGATCGCTGCGAAGTGTTGTTTTCTCCCAGTTATGGGCAGCTTGAATTACGTGACCTGGCGGATTGGGTGTTAGCAGAACAGCTACCGGTACGCGTTCAGATCCAGTTACACAAGCTGATTTGGGGCGATGAACCTGGTCGTTAAAGGAATCCCATCATGTCCGAGGTAAAAAAGGCCGTGGTATTGGTCTCAGGTGGCCTGGATTCGGCAACGACGCTGGCAATCGCCCAGCAAGCGGGTTTCGACTGCCATGCCATCAGTTTCGATTACGGCCAGCGTCATCGTTGTGAGTTAGAGGCAGCTGCAAAAGTGGTGGAATACGCCGGGGTTAGAATCCACAAACAGGTAACCCTGAATCTGAATGAGATTGGTGGCTCTGCGCTCACTGATACAGCCATTGCTGTCCCCAAAAGTGGTACAGAAGGGATTCCTGTCACCTATGTACCTGCGCGTAACACGGTGTTTCTCGCGCTGGCTCTTGGTTTTGCTGAAGTCATTGAGGCTTACGATATCTTTATTGGTGTCAACGCCGTGGACTATTCAGGTTATCCGGATTGCAGACCTGAATTCATTCAGGCATTTGAACGGCTTGCAAATCTCGCTACGCGGGCCGGGGTAGAGGGTAGGCATTTTGCAATCCGCGCGCCACTACTGCATTTGACCAAGGCACAAATAATCCAGCGTGGTGTGGGCCTTGGCGTTGATTATGGCCTGACGATTTCCTGTTATGACCCGGATGCCTCAGGCGCTGCCTGTGGCCGTTGTGATGCCTGTCGCTTACGACACGACGGCTTTCTTGCCGCCGGGATTACAGATCCTACGCACTATCAATAATTCCATATTAATTCTATTGGCTATGGGCGCTGACAGCCGGTCGTGGATCAGGCTATAATGCACCGCTATTCTGCCAAATTGGCAAAATTCTTATTAAGAACAATAGGTTAAGAGGTGGGTTGTATGACTTTCGAGAATTTTTTCCATGCCCAATCCGTATTTTTATGGTCGACTTTTGTCATTTCTTTAATGCTGGGCATGGTCGCGAATAAAACCAATTTTTGTACGATGGGGGCAGTTTCCGATTTAGTGAATATGGGCGATTCCGGCCGGTTTCGCGCCTGGGTATTAGCAGCGACTGTGGCATTGATCGGTGTTCTTATCCTTGAAGGTTTGGGGCATGCGAACCTGAGTAGCACAACCTTACCACCATATCGCGGTAGCGAATTCCAATGGGGACGCTACTTGCTGGGAGGTTTTCTGTTCGGCATTGGTATGACCCTGGGAAGTGGCTGCGGAAACAAGACGCTGATCCGCATCGGTGGTGGCAATATCAAGTCGATCTTTGTCTTTATCATGATTGCAGTTGTTGCTTACTACATGGTTGACCCGTACAAACAACTCACGAGCACCTGGTATCAATCATTTTTTGCTCCCTGGTTAGGTAAGGCATCGATTTCACTATCCAGCAATCAGGACCTGGGCAGCATGGTCGGTACCGCGGTTGGCGTTACTCCCGTCAAGATGCGCCTGGTTCTGGGTGCCCTTATTGCCGCTGTCTCACTTTTCATCCTTTTCCGTTCGGCAGATTTCCGCAAGAGCTTCGACAATGTGTTCGCGGGTATTTTCATTGGCTTGGTGGTGATAGCTGCCTGGTATTTTACCTCTAACATATCGATCAGTGGCTCCGATGGGCACCAGAGTCTGACCCAGTTCTACAATAACTGGGATTTCGCAATGGACAGTGCTGTGGGTAAACCCAAGAACGGTTCAACTAACCTGTTACCACAATCATTCACCTTCATTAGTCCCATCGGACAGGCCTTCGGTTATGCCGGCTCCGGCTTTAGCAAGACCTTCCTGTCGTTCGGTGTGGTGTCTGTCATCGGTGTGATCCTGGGCTCTTTGCTGTGGTCGCTCATTAGCCGTCGCTTCCGAATTGAATGGTTTGCCTCTGTGAAAGACTTTGTTACCCATATCATCGGCGGCATTCTCATGGGATTCGGGGGCGTACTGGGACTTGGTTGTACTATCGGTCAGGGTATTACAGGGATCTCTACAATGGCGTTAGGTTCCTTCCTTGTTTTTATTAGTATTGTGTTTGGTAGTGCGTTGACCATGAAGATTCAATACTACAAATTGGTCTATGAAAACGAGGCGACATTTTTCAAAGCTTTGACCACTGCTTTGGTGGATATGAAGTTGCTGCCAAATGGTATGCGACAGCTGGAAGCAATCTAAAACAAAGGTGCTCACCGGGGTTGCCAAACCCGGTGAGTCCGGTAAAATGCGCGCTTTCGTTACGGCCGCTTCTTGGGCATAACAGAAAGAATACATTACTCAATTTACTTGGGCCGTTAGCTCAGTCGGTAGAGCAGTTGGCTTTTAACCAATTGGTCGAAGGTTCGAATCCTTCACGGCCCACCATTTCAAACTGTGATCCGTGCTAACTAACGCGCATCACTACTCTTGATCAGTCTGCAACTGCGTTTGAAACTTCAGTTTCCCCTGTTGGGAGATGGCTGGTTTTACTATGTTAATTTCACCACTGCTTACTCAGGGCATCATTCAATGAAGTGAATGCGAATAACAGGGGACTTTGTTCTGCAATGGACTCAGTCTGACTAGAACTTGTAGTGGTAGATGGAATCGCTGTTGTAACAGGCAAAAAAAAGCCCGGGAGACCCGGGCTTAGCAAAGTTTGACGATTAAGGATTTTATTCGCGTACACCAGGTGCATTCACCTTGATGCCATTGCTCATGTAGGTTTCCCAATATTCCAGAGCGATGTATTCATCACTTTGTGGTTTGAACGGCTTAGCACGAACCTGCTTGTTACAGCCAACATAACGGAACTCGAGCGTACCAAATCCACCCATGACCGGGTCTCCACTGATTTCCCATTGTTTGCGATAAACAGGGAAGTGGGCAGGATGACCTAACGCCGGGCTCAACAGATTTGCTCGAGCCATTTTGCCAGAGTGATACTGGTGGCAGTCGGCACAGGCCAGGTTCAATTGGCCGCGCTTGGCATAGAAATGATGCTTGCCGCGGTTATAAATCGCCAGGGCACGTGAGTCGTTTGGAACCACGACATTCAATTTCTTGCCACGAGATGTGTAAGCCATGTAGGCAGAAATAACGGCCAGTTTGCCGCGACCAAATTTGATCTTCTCTTTTTTCACATCAACGCCGTTGCGCTTGAGACAGGTCATAATATCGCCTTCAAGCGTGTGGACAGTACCACTCTTTGAATCAAACCACGGATAGTTTTGACGAATGCCAATTCCACCGTTCTTGAAGCATTTGCCGACATTGTATTTCTTGAATAGTTGCTTACCCAATTCAACACCAGGCTCATACGGCGGGAATTCCATCATCGCTTCAAATTCTTCCCGACGACCTTTGTCAATGCCATAAATGCCATCGGCAAAGTCCTGTAGTTTCACACCCGGGAAACGCTTCAAGAAATAGGCCCGGAATTCCTTCAGGTCTTGCTGCGGCGTCGCTGAAGACAGCGCAGGTGCTAACCCCATCAGGGCAATAGCTGTTGTAATCACAAGCTTCTTCATTGTTTAACTCCTATTATTCGCAAGATCGTTACGGTTCTTATCTCACCTTGACGGTCAACGAGTCTTTCTCGCCCAGGTTGTCGACCCAGCTCATCTCGATGGTGTCACCCGCTTTGCCGCCCTTGAGGTCAAACGCGACATACGGGTTCTTGGAGACCGCCGGACCCCACAAACCGGTCACCACGGTGTTGCCGTTGTGCTTGCACACCAGCTCCTGGATGAAGTGGGCCGGGATCTTCTTACCGGTCTTCTTGTCCTTGCGCATCCCGGTTTCCATCGGGTGGGTGATCAGGGCCTTGACCAGAGTCTCGCCACCTTTGGCCTGGGCGCGGATACGTATTGAATTTGCCATGTCTTTTCTCCTCTTAACCGCCACAGCCACCGATGGTGACTTTCACATTTTTGCGTGCCGCATAGCGTTTACCACCGGCA
>JBECKZ010000143.1:0-48257 GCA_040235555.1 Thiohalomonadales bacterium
ACGACGCTGGAAAACCTGATTACCCGCAACAAGAAGGGTAAGGCCATGATGAAAGTGCCTGCCAATGCCTCGGTGTTACCGCCAGTGCTGGTGGAGGATCTGGAACACCACTGGGTGGCAGCCGTGACCAGCGAAGGCCACCTTCTGGTACATCACATCGATGAACTGCCGCAAATGCCCAAGGGCAAGGGCAACAAGATCATCAATATTCCTTCGGCCAAACTCAAGAGCCGCGAAGAAGTCGTCACGGCGATCACCGTGATCCACGAAGACGACAGCATCAAGATCTATTCCGGTAAACGCCACAAGATCATCACCCCGGAAGAAATGGAACACTACGAAGGCGAAAGAGCACAACGTGGCCGCAAACTACCGCAGGGTTTCCGCACGGTAGAGCGGATAGAACCGGTGAAGGAAGCTGGTGATAATTAAAGTTAGGCAGGATTTGACCAACTTGTAATATCAGCTGCAAGTTTTCAGAAACCGCCTGAATGTGCTGAAGCTGATTTGCAAGTGGTAAAGTTCCATGCATTGTTATTAATTCACGCCAAGGCACTAAAGGTGAATATGTTTGATCACCGAAGGTCTATTTGCTGTTTTCCGAAGGTGATGATGATTCTTGTTTTTGTTCCTTCCGCAATCGCTTGATCTTTTCAAGGACACGTTCGGCCCGGTCAATGTGGCTGAGCAGGTTTTCATTGTCCGGATCGAGGTCGCGTAATTTGTTCCAGACAGCAAGGGCTTGCTCTACCTGGCCCTGGCTATAAAGCTTTCGTCCCAGCTCAATGCCCTGATTGACGTTTTCACGAATCCGGCGGTGCATTTCATCGCCGTATGTTTTAACTGCATCCAGATTTTTATCAGGACCAGGTATTTTTTCGAACTGATTAATGGCCAATCTCAATTTGCCAGCATCCAGTGCCTTTTTGCTTTTTTCAAGGAGATTATGTCCCAGTTGGCTGATTGATGGCGGATGTTGTTTTTGTTCCCTTGCCGGGACTTGCGCATGGGCCAGTTTTTGCCGGATGTTCTCCAGTGTGTCCTTGATAGATTCGCTGGGCTGTAGTTTATCAGCAAGTCGATAGCATTGCTCTGCCAGAATGAGGTCATTTGTGTTAGTTGCTTTCTCGCCGCAAGCCAGTAATTGCTGGTATACATGCCGTGTTTGTGAATGGTATTCATCCATGGCTGCGAGAGTTTTTCTATCTTCGGGTAATGTACGACTGAGTTGTTGTTGAATTGGTTTGTCTTTTGCCAGCCACTCGGCCTTATTAATCGAAAGTCGGGTATATAGACTATTGAGATATTCTGCACGTTGCTTGAGAAATTCGTTATAGGTTTTTTGCAAGGGTTTACTATCGGGTAATTTTTCAATTGCATTGTTCAGTGTTAGCTCGGCTTCATGCCACTTTCCCTTTTCAATCAGATTCAGTGAGTTAGCGATCTGTGTCTGTTCGTAACGCCTGGAGGCATCAATGGCTATCTGACGTTTTTTCTGCAGTAATTGGTATTTGGGGTTTGAAGGTCGGACATATTGCAGGGTGTCCAGTATTTTGCTGTATTCATGCTGCGCCATCCAGATATCCACCTGTTTGTCCAGATCGCTATTGAATGAATTGAAGAAGGCACAGCTGGATAATACCAGTATTGACGACAATGCCAGTACGCGTTTAATCAGGCAGTTCATGCTACATGCCGATTCTTGAGTATCTCGTCTATTTGCCTGTCGATCCGCGCACTGTATGCTGGTTTGACGTCCGTCAGGATATAGGTCGTGACGGGTTCGCCTATACCGCGTAGACGGATAGATTTATGCCGGTGGGCAAGGATACGCCATTGCACATCCGGATCCTTGACCAGAAAATCATTCACTACAATCTGTCCAGGTTCTGCAACGGAATGCAGGCGAGCGGCGAGGTTAACGGCTTCACCGACCACCGTGTATTGCATTCTGTCGTGTGAACCCATGTTACCCGCCAGCATTTCACCGCTATTGACGCCAATGCGGAATTGCACCGGCATTTTATTTTCCTGCCGGCGCAGGGTGTTGATGCGTTCGACCATGCGCTGGATCATGACGGCACAGGAAATAGCATTAAACTTGTGTTCCTCATCTTCTTCGGGGGCACCGAAGATGATCATGGCGCAATCGCCCATGTACTTGTCGATGGTGCCATGATAGAGGCGGCTTGCCAGTTCAATAAAGGAAAAGTATTCATTGAGCAGTTGCGCGATTTCCTCTGCGGAAAGTTTCTCCGACATGCTGGTGAAGCCTACGATATCGGCGAAAAGGGCGGTGGCCTGTACCCGTTTGCCTCCTAACTGGATTTGATCAAGATTCTCCATGATCTGTTTGGCAACCTTGTTGGAGACAAACCGCGAAAAGGCGCTTTCGACCTGATGCTTTTCGAGCATACCGCTGGCCATGTTATTAAACGCAGTTATGAGATAGCCAATCTCGTCATTACGGCGTTCATCGATACGAAAACCGAAATCTCCACTATGGATTGCACGGCTGGCATCCATGAGATCGTATATCGGGCGTGAAATGCGGCGGCCGACAAAATAGGCGGTAATTATCCCTAGCATGATCATGAAAATGGTAGCGGCAGAGATGGCTATGATGGTTTGTTGCAGTGACTGGGATAAGGCCGCTTTACTAAAGGTGACCAATGCGTGGCCGGCAACCAGATTCTGGTAACGGATTGGGGTGATGAAGGAAATCAGTTCCTGGGCCTGATTGGATTCATCCTGGTCTGTCCATTCGACGGAGTATTGATCCGGCGCGAACGAGGTTGCCATACTATACAGTTTGTTAATGTCGTGTACTGGCAGTTTGCCGCTATGGGCCAGGATCTTGCCATCGTTGTCATACACGACAGCGCCAATGATATTTTCATTCTTGCCCAGGTTGCTTACCTGCACCATCAGACTCAGGATGTCATCGGATAACACCAGCTCTTTGGACGATTCCGCCAGCTGTTGCACCATCGCTTCACCAAAATCATTTATCTGCTTTCGGAGCAGATCAGATTGGTTAGAGATGATCATCAGTCCCAGCAGGCTCATGCCCGAGGTAATCAGAATAATCAAGATCAGGGCAAGCTTGTAGGCAATGGGAATGTGGGTCGGCCGCAGACTGTAGAGGCCACGAAGAAATCTCGCCCAAGCTCGCGCGAACCGGCTGGTGCGAAGACCGGGGGGTAGTGCTTGCTCGCTGATTTGCGTCATAGACTCCCTGATAGGCGGAACCATCTGAATTATAACGAAAATTTAGGGTGGAGAACCACGCTGGTGTATATAATAGCACGAGCGCAGGACCGGCCATATGTGAGATTGTCTGGATCCGGGTTATCGCGCAAATTCTCACCAGAGCAAGGTAAATAAAGCGCAATACGAGATAAATCACGGATCGGAGCATACTTATTTTGTGCTCTTTAGCGATTGGACACTGGATGAAAGCAATTCGATATTTAATGTGGCTGTTGGCGCCGATTTTGATTATCAGCCTGCTCGCGCATGTTTGGGTTTACACGACGTATTTGCTCAAGTTCCCCTTCAGCTGGACCTTGATTCTCGTTGGGTGCCTGACGTGTATCGCCTTATTGGGTTTGATCTTGCTGCGATTCTTCTGTCGTGTGTTATTCCGTCACGCAATGCCGCCTGAATGGTTGAGACACCTTGTCAGACAACTGTCAAATCGCCTGGGCATCAATCAACCAGCATTGTATGCCCTGTCTACCGAAGGGATAAATGCCTTTGCACTGGGCGATGCCAGGACAAGTGGCGTGGTATTTTATCACGGACACATGCTGGCACACCTGACCCAGGACGAGGTGGAATCGGTCCTAGCACATGAGCTGGCGCACCTGGCATCCGGTCATGCAATGCTGATGACATTTTTACAAGGCATGATCGCTCCACTCATTGCACCGTTGGCAATTTGTGCCGGGCTTTTCCTGTCTCTGTTGTTCGGTATCCGGGGTATCAAGCGACACACTATCCAAGTCTATCACTTGCTGAGTATGTTACTTTTCCCCATCACAACATTCCTGATCGCACTGGTTATGCGCCAGTGGGAATATGCTGCCGACGCCCAGGCCGCTCGCCTGGTAGGAAAGGCGAAATACGTCGCTGCACTGCAATGTCTGCATGGCAGTTTCTTTCAACACCCGGACTTACTCAGTCTCTCTGCTGGTAAGTCAGTGGCGGATACGGATCAATGGGCTCTGTCGCACCCGAGTCTGAAGCAGCGGATTCACGCCTTGCACGAGGTTGGCTAGCAGGCGGACTTTCTTTACAATGCGCGCCTTAGTCACGGGGAGTTTCTATGTCACTGATCAAGCCTTTTCGCGGATTACGTCCGACACCCGCCCACGCCACCGATGTCGTGGCACCACCGTATGATGTGTTGAATACCGAAGAGGCGCGCGTGCGTGCGCAGGGACGGCCGTACAGCTTTTTACATATCTCTAAACCGGAAATTGATCTGGCTCCTGAGACGGATCCGTATTCACCTCAGGTCTATGCCAAAGGTGCAGAGAACCTGCAAAAGCTGGTGAGTGAAAGTATCCTGATGCGGGATAGCAAACCTATGTATTACGCATATCGGCTAATCATGGGCAAGCATCAGCAAGTGGGGTTGGTCGCCGTGGCCTCCGTCAAGGATTACAACAGCAATCGTATTCGTAAACATGAATTCACTCGCCCGGACAAGGAAGATGATCGGGTACGCCAGATTGATGCGCTTAATGCCCAGACTGGTCCGGTCTTTCTTACCTACCGGCACAACGATACTGTAGATGCAGTACTGGCCAAAACCATGCAACTGTCGCCAGAATACGATCTAACTGCGGACGATGGTGTGCAACACACGATCTGGTTGATCGCGGATGATGCGGATATTACGACATTAACGGCTACTTTTGATGCAATGCCTTGTTTGTATATTGCCGACGGCCATCACCGTTCGGCAGCTGCATCGCGGGTGGCTGCCATGCGCGGTGGAAGCGGTGATTCTGCACACGATTATTTCCTGTCGGTGATCTTCCCGGACAATCAGATGCAGATCCTCGATTACAATCGCGTGATCAAAGACCTCAACGGTTTGGATGCTACGGCTTTCGTTGATAAGGTGGCGCAGGCGTTTACCGTGGAAAAAGCTTCAGCACCGGTAAAACCGGGTAAAGCTGCTGAGTTTGGGATGTACCTGCAGGGACAATGGTACCGTTTGACTGTCCACCCAGAGCTGATTCCGATGGATGATCCGGTGGGGCGGCTGGATGTGAGTCTGTTACAAAACCATCTGATTAGTCCGTTGCTGGACATCACCGATCCGCGTCGTGACAAACGTATCGATTTTGTTGGTGGGATTCGCGGCCTGGCTGAACTGGAAAAACGGGTAAACAGTGGCGAAATGGTCGTGGCCTTTTCTCTTTATCCCACGCAGATGGTCGATCTCATGGCGGTGGCAGATGCAGAAGAAGTCATGCCACCCAAATCCACCTGGTTTGAACCCAAGCTGGCCGATGGCTTGGTGTCACACGTACTTGACTAACAATTTCGATATTCCCTGGGGTACGTGACACCTGGAGCAGGGGTGTTATACGCCTTCCTCAAAGTCGTAATTCATTTCCGTATTCGGTTGCTGCAGGAAGAAGCCCTGAATGAAGTCAACTGCACACTGCCAGAGGACGGCGAGGCTGTTGGCATCTTCGACGAAAGCGGCGATCGTCTGAATGTTCTGAGCGTTTGCGTGTTCTGCAACTGCCTTGACTTTTTCCTGGTGTTCGACATTTTGCGCCAGGCCATGGATCAACTTCATGTGGATCTTGATGTAATTCACTTTCAGTTGCTTGAGTGACTGGTAGGTGTTCTGTTCAAGACCGAAGCCACTCAATGAAGTGCGGCAGGATAGTTCATTAAGACCGGCAACCAGCGCCTTGGCCTGTTTCAGGAAATTCAAGGCACTCTCTTCACTGATTTCGAAGACCAGGCTGTCGGCATCCAGTTTAAGGGTTTGAATACGGTCACGCAGCCAGGGCAGAAATTCCGGGTCGCAGATGGTGGCGTTGGCTAGTTTGATAAACAAGCGGGTTTTTTTTCCATCGCGATGCAGTTTGGCGAGCTGGACAAAGCAGTTGACCATTACCCAGCGATCAACGAAATGCATGAGGTTGGCCTGTTCCGCTGCCGGGATAAATTCCGAAGGGGGAATGTCTCCACCGTTTTCATCCAACATGCGTATCAGGACTTCATAATGCGCGCCGGGTTCACCGTGGAGGCTAACGATAGGCTGGTACATCAACTTGAACTGATTGTCCTTGAGTGCCTGTTTAATCCGGCCGCTCCAGACATTGGCCTGTTCCTGCACGGCCATTTCTTCAATGGCCGGGTTGTATGCATGAAAGTTGTTGCCGCCTTCCTTCTCAGCAATCAGGCAACCTTTCTCGGCGCGGCTGATACATTCCTGGCTGTTACTGCTGGCTTCATTTAGCAAGGTGACACCGATGCTGGCGCTGGTCTGTACCGTTTTGCCGCCAATGTCCGCAAAATGTTCGTTGATCAGGTGCAGGATGGCAGCTGCTATTTTTTCGACTTGTTTGGCATCAGCATTTTGCACCAGCAGGGTAAAGACCGGTCCTTCGAATCGAGCCAGCATGCCGATGTTTGCAAGTTTATCCCGTAGCAGACCGGCAATGTCGGTGAGCAGGTGATCGCTGGCGCCGATACCCTGCTCGGTGCGGACTTCCTGATATTTGTCTAGCGAGATATATATCAGTGCACCGCGGGTCTGACCTTCCACTGCACGCAGGATGTATTGATCGAGATGCTCCATAAAGAAATTGCGATTATACAGTCCGGTCAGCAGATCCATCTGGCTCATAACGCTGAGTTTCTGTTCCAGCTCCTTATTACTGGCCTGATCCCGAATGATGATCTGGGTACAGGATTCACCTTCATAGCTGGCAGGAGAGAATTCCATTTTGATCTTGAATTTGGTTTCATCGCGGTGCTGGCCATGCACCGTGAGTTGGGTATCCATGGATTCGCCTTTGGCATATCCACGCAGGAATTCCTTCAGGCGTGGATGATCCTCTCCGTTCACCATGTCCATGATCGGCATGCCCATCACATCATCGATATCTTCGTAGCCGAACATTTTCAGGTAGGCGGTGTTGGCATAAATGTGCATACCATCGTGGACATAGGCGATGGCATCGCGCGAACTGTCAATCAGTGCTTTGGCGCGTTTTTCTGTCTCGCGCAACATCTGTTCACAACGGCGGTGATTGCGGCGTTCTCGCAGGTCGGCAATTTCCCGCTTAACGATATGCACGAGGCGCTCGGTTTGTTCCTCCGCGACTGCGTCGCGTGCACCGGCCTTGAGGATATCAATTGCACTACTTTCCTTGCCAGGAAGGGTAATCACAATCAACGGGATGTCACGCCCGAAACGCAACAGCACTTCTACTGCCTGCTTGGCAGTAAAACCGGCCATTTTCTGTTTGGCAAAAATGATATCGATGGGATTGTCTTCCAGGGCAGTAGACATGTCTTCGTCGTCCTCGACCCTGATGTCGCGCACAATGTGGCCCGCATTGCGCAAGGCATTGATGAGGATTTCGGCTTCCTCGGAGGCATCGAAGACGGTAAGGACTCTTAATAAATTTTCGCTACTCACTGCACCATCCTGATGGTCTTGCTTGTTGTTATTTGTTCCTTTGACGGAAAACTACCCTATCTGCCGCATCCCTGACAAGCAACACCTTATTTTAAATAGAACATATTTTATCGGCATTTGCTGTTAATGGCTTGAACGGCAATACAGCCGGCCAACAGGCTGGCCTAGATGGACGTCCAGACCCCGCTGAAGTCCGAATCGGCATCCTCTTCGGTATTCATGGGATTTTGCACGGCTGTTTGCTGTTCCATGATTTCGAACTGGAACTGGGCAAACAGGCCGGTGTTGATGAGCTGTTTGGTCAATTTGATCAATATTTCCTTGCCCAGGATATTGATGACGAATTGTTGGCCAGCACGATATGGCACGGCACTGGTAATCAGCGTTGTAGGCTGATTGACTGCCCTGAGTTCCGGCAGCATCAGGGTGCGCTGGTAATCATGGCGGGTATTATTCACTGCACGGATCCCGATAGCAGCGGCATCCGGTGTCAACATTTCCACACCGAGTAGCAGACCCAGTTGCGGGTCTGCGCGTAACCAGCGAATGACGCCGATTCCCCATTTCCACGATTTGCCATTGGCCTGGCGGCGAACGCCGATGATTTCACCAACCTGGGCCCGGCTGGCGGTGGTTTCGATGGTTTTGAAGCAATAACCGCGTGCGCTTTCATTTAGGATCATCCAGTTTTCGGCCTGGTATTGCGGTTTTTTCTGGTCCTCCGAGGGTCGATCCTTTTCAAACTGGTTCTCGAGATCTTCAACCCCCTCCGCGTCCGTTGGAAAATAAATCATGTCCCACACGTCCGGTTGGGATTCGGCGTTGCCACGGCCGACATCATCGGTCTGATATTGGGCCATGTTCTTGTATAAATCGTCAGCGCCGGCCATTTTACGTGTGCCGGAGATAATGATCTGATGGGTAGCAGTCAGGCCCAGCGTAATGTTGACATGTTCCTGTTTGTCCGCTCGTGGGAAACTGCGTTTGGGCACAATACACCAGGCGATCAGCAGGCGTTTCATCAATTCCTGGGATAGGTCAGCCCGTGTCATCTCAATCCCGGAGATAGTGGTTTCGCCGGTTTTAAAGCCTTGCTTGAGATCCTTGCGGATGGCATTGGTCAGAGCAGCGCTGTCCATTACACGACAAAATTCATGCGCACATTGTTCCGCAACCAAGGTGACAGCCCGTGGTGGCTCGTCCGACGCCAGATTGACGCCGAATTTTGCGCTGGCGGTTTCGTCGTCCTTGCCGATGGTTTTGAGTTTGCACTTGCTTACCCAGCGTGCCAGTACATCATAGACCTTGCCGACTTCACCATGACGCAGACGATAGGGTGAAGTCAGCGCCAACAGCAACAGGCGTACATAATCGGCATTGATTGTAACCTTGCTGGTATAAGCATGTTGGTTGTCACTGACCGTCATCTGCAACAGCTTGCGCTGCTCCGCAGCTGCATAAAGTTTGTGCAATGCTGACCAGATACTCGGGGGATAAGGTTGATAGGTTTGATAAGAGGTGACCAGGACCATTCCCAGGGCGCTAATGGCCCGTTGCATCAGGGTAGCCAGTAGTTTGTGATCCGAAAAAAACATACTGCTTTGCAGTAGATCCTCAATCGTAATCATGTAGCCGATGGCCATGGCGTGGTGGATTTCACGGGTAGCGGCTGCAATCTTCTCGCTCCTGGGTGGCAGCGGCGCATTCACCCCGACGAAATGGCGTTTCATGGAATCCGTTATATACAATGCGGTTTCACGCAGAGACTCGAGGAAGTGGATCCGGTTTTGGTGGGGATACTGGCAGCGATTGACTTCGACCAGGGCCTCGAAGACCTGACGGGCTGTTTCTCCGACATTGGCGCGGGGCAGTGTATCCAGCCATTCATCCACCCTGCGGGGTCGCAGGTCGAAAGCGTCCTTGTCCGCTTTACTTAGTTCAGGGATATTCAGTCCCAGCGCACGCGCCATAACCGGTTGTTTTCCTATAGGTATTTGTACTGATCTACACTCTGATTATCGCTGATCTTGGCGGCGCCTAGCCAGATTTCTCCGGGTTGGCGGTCCAAACACAAAGACAGGCGGTTTCAAGAGTTTATAGGGTATTTAGCGGTCATTCCCGGAATTTCTTGTACATAACGTGGCACAAGGTAACCCGGTAGGCTTGCCCGCAGTTGTGCCATCAGCGCCTGCCCCTCTGCCAGTGGCACCGCAAAGTGTAAGGCACCCTGTACAGGGTCAAACTGGTGCAGGTAATAGGGCATCACCCCATTGGCAAACAGGGTCTGGCTCAGCTGGCTCAGTATGTGGACAGAGTCATTAATGTCCCGTAATAAGACACTCTGGTTGAGCAGGGTAGCACCACACTGGCGTAATCTTTCGATGGCCTGGCTGACCTCGTCATCGATTTCCTGTGGGTGATTTATGTGCAAGACGATGACTTTGCGGAGTCGGGTGGCTGTTAACCAGTCGCACAGGGCAGTGTCCACCCGTTCAGGCAAAACCACAGGGAGCCGGGTATGCAGGCGCAAGGTCTGCAGGTGAAGCACGGCCTCACATTCCCGGATCCACCCAGCCAGTTGGCTGTCCGACAGACTCAAGGGATCCCCACCGCTCAGAATTAATTCACTAAGCTCGGGGTGGTTGTGCAAATAGTCCAGGGTCGTCTGTCGATGCTGGTGCAGGGGATTGCCACTGGCATAGGGAAAGTGCCGGCGAAAGCAGTAGCGGCAATGGATGGCACAGGCCCCGGTAGTCACCAGCAGGGCGCGGCCCTGGTATTTGTGCAATAAGCCGGGACTGGGCATGGCTGTCAGGTCACCCACTGGGTCTGTCTGGCCGCCGGGATCGGAGCCACACTCTTCGGCCAGGGGTAATACCTGGCGCAATAGTGGATCGTTGAGGTCGTTTGGCCGGATACGTTGCAGGTAACTGTGCGGTACCCGCAAGGGAAACTGACGGGCCGCTGCCTGAGCAGCCGGCAGCAGGCTCATTGGCAGGTTCAGGTGTTGCAGTAACTGAGCCGGTTCACGGATAGCCTGGGCCAGTGCCGTTTGCCAAGTTGGACGATGCTGCCAAGATGTGGCGGTTTTCGATATCATAGGCGCCTTTTCTAGAGACGGACCACATGAGGTGGTCCGTTACCAAAACAGCGAGACGTTATTACATGGCAACTTATAGTACAAATGAATTTCGTTCCGGCCTGAAAATCATGCTCGACGGCGACCCCTACAACATCGTCGAGAATGAGTTCGTCAAACCGGGCAAGGGCCAGGCTTTCAACCGGGTCAAGGTGCGTAACCTGAAAACCGGACGAGTACTGGAGAAGACCTTCAAATCGGGTGACTCCGTGGAGGCTGCCGATGTGGTCGACACCGATATGCAGTATCTCTATAACGATGGTGAGGCCTGGCACTTCATGCATCCTGAGACCTTCGAACAGATCGCGGCCGATGCACAGGCCGTGGGTGATGCGGCCCAGTGGCTGAAAGAGCAGGACACCTGCATCATTACTTTATGGAACGATGTGCCGATCGCGGTCACTCCACCTAATCACGTCATCCTCAAGATCGTTGAGACCGATCCAGGTTTACGCGGCGATACCGCGACCGGTGGTACCAAACCCGCCAAGTGTGAAACTGGCGCCGTGGTGAAAGTGCCGCTGTTCCTGGAAGAGGGTGATTTGGTCAAGGTGGATACGCGTACCGGCGAGTATCTGGGTCGTGCCAAAGAGTAATCATTCATAGGTGTCTCAAGATAACCCTAACGAAACATGGCGGCCCAGTGCCGCCCTTTCCGTGCTCCGGCAACGCGCCAAGATCCTTCAGTGTATCCGCCGTTTTTTTGAAGAACGCCAGGTGCTGGAGGTGGAGACACCGGCCATATCCCATGCGGCGAGCAGTGAGGTACACCTGCAAAGCATGCAGGTCAGCACCAATGGCATGTCCACCAGCTATCTGCATACCTCACCCGAACTGGCCATGAAGCGTCTGCTGGCTGCAGGCAGCGGAGATATCTACCAACTGTGTAAAGTCTTCCGTGCCGGTGAGCAAGGTGGCCGGCACAATCCTGAATTCACCTTGCTCGAGTGGTACCGGCTTGGTTTCGACATGCAGGCCCTGTTGCAGGAAGTCGAGGATTTGCTGACGATAGTGTTATCGGATCGCCTTAAGGCCGCACCACTGACCCTGAGTTATCACCAGGCTTTTATAGAGTATGCCCAGGTTAATCCCTTTACGGCTTCGAAGGCGCAGTTGCAAACCGCTTTTGAACAATATGCGCAACAGCAAGTCCACGATATGAGCAGGGAGGATTGGCTGGATTTGATCCTGAGTTTTATCGTGCAACCGCAACTCCCCAAAGAACGGTTGGTCTTCATCACCGGGTTTCCTGCGGCGCAGGCCTCTCTGGCCAAACTCGATACACAGGATCCCAAGGTTGCGTGTCGTTTCGAAGTGTTTGTCGCCGGGTTGGAACTGGCCAATGGGTTTGAAGAGTTGACCGACTACGCGGAACAACAACACCGCATTGAAACAGAACAGGCGCGGCGCCAATCCCAAGGCTTGCCCTGTTTGCCTGTGGATGAGCATTTTCTGGCTGCACTACAAGCGGGATTGCCCGCCTGCAGTGGCGTGGCATTGGGTGTGGATCGGTTGGTTATGCTGGCAAGCGGACAGGATCGCATTGCCGATGTGTTGAGTTTTGATTTTGATCGGGCGTGATATTTCTGATCAAAAGAACACTACATCGTAGTGTTGCCGTCTAAGTAATTTCATCAATTTAATGACCTGGCGGGTAATGCCGGTATTTGCCGGCCTTGTCAGTGAGCTATGTCAGTGTACGGTGCCAACTCACTAACTGATGGCGCATGCGCTTGACGTGACTTCCCTCCCAAAACACCTGGTTGCACCTGGGGCAGTACAGTGCTGGCAAATCGCGTTCGTGCACACTGGCAGGCGCACGCCGGATCTGATCCGGTGTGGCATCCAGCAAGGGAGTATTGCAGACCAGGCAGCGGGAAAATGGTTTGTGTTGCCAGTCGATGTGCAGTTGTTGTGTTAATGCCTGTACACATTCTTCCAGAGAGTTGCACGTGAGCAGGATGACATTGCCGGGCGCGCGTCTGTGTTCCATCAGTTTGCGATCACGCGTCAATAACAGACGATTTTCATCTATCGCCTGACGTAACAGGTAATAGTCGGGGATGGCATTGATGGCAACGACCGTATCGTATCCGGCGGCGCGTAGCCAGCGGCCGAGGCGTTGCAGCATTTCATCGACCAGGAATTTAGGGGCCTCGCTGGTCATGATCGGAAAATTAATCCAGTGACCGAATCACTCCGGTGACGATGCCCAGGATCTGGACGTCCTGGTTTTTTAGAATGATGGGGGCCATTTCCGGATTGGCGGGTTGTAGGCGAATCCCGTCGCGTTCGATGTAAAACTTCTTCAGCGTTACGTGTTCACCATTGATCATGGCGACCACAGTCTGGCCATTTTCCGCGCTCTCGCGTTTTTCGATGACGATGATGTCACCTTCCTGGATATTGTCGTCGATCATGGAGTTGCCCCGGACCCGTAAGGCATAGGTGTTCTTGCGCACCATGTCGGCAGGGATACGGACAGTCTCCTGTTGTTCGCACAGGTCGATGGGCTGGCCGGCTTGGACAAACCCCAGTAAAGGGACCTCGGTCAGCATATCCGGCAGCAGCTCCAAGGGTTCCAGTTCCGGTGTCCAGACTGGGCGTTTATTCTTGGGAATCAACAAGCTGACGTTTGACATTCAGAAACCCCTTTAAGTTTTTTTCAAACCTTAGCGGTTTTCCTGGGGTTTTGCAAATCCGGATAGCGGGGAACCCCGGGGGATCCATAATGACTAACACCACAATTTTAATCGACAACAGACTATAATCGAGCATCCATGAGTAGTGACCGTCCTCCGCAGCAATCGCTTCCACTCCCTGTCATCATTATTGGTCTGGCCTTGATGGTGGCAGGCGTGCTGGCAGCCCGCTATGTACTCAGTCCACATCTGGCATCATCACCTCCGGCCGACCTGAAGGCTACCTATCTACAGGACGGTAAACCCATTACGGGCTTCCATTTGCTTGATTACAACCGGCAGCCTTTCGATGCCTCCCACTTTAAGGGCAAGTGGACCTTCCTGTTCTTTGGCTATACCAATTGTCCCGATGTCTGTCCGACCACCCTGCTGGTGATGAAATCGGTGTGGGCCAAATTGCCGGCAGAAGCCAAAACTGAACCATCGCCACAGCTGGTATTCGTCTCGGTGGATCCGGATCGCGATAGTCCGGAGAAATTAAAAAAGTATGTGACGTTTTATCGACCGGATTTTATCGGTGTCACGGGTAAAGCAGATCAGATCGATATCCTGACCAACCAGGTTGGTGTCTTGTACGGGTTTGATGATGACCCGGATGGCAAAGGGTATACTGTCAAGCACAGTGCGCAGATCATTCTGGTTGACCCAAATGGTAAGATGCGTGCGGTGTTTTCACCACCACACAAGGTTGAGGATATCGTGCATTCATTTGTTGAGATTCGAAATTATTACAAAGGGTGAGAATATGAAGTACATAAACGCAGCACTCCTGTTTGCGGGACTGGTCTTCCAGTCGTCTTTGACTTTTGCCGCCGGCAAGGTGCAGGTGCATGATGCCTGGATCCCTGAAGCCCCGCCGGTGGCCAAGGTGATGGCGGCGTATATGACAATAGAAAATACCGGGAGCAAGCCCATTACGATTACCGGGATTAGCTGTGACGCATTTGGCATGGTGATGATGCACAAGACCGTGACCGAAAATGGCATGTCACGCATGATTCACCTGGACAATTTGACGGTTGCACCTAAATCCAAAGCAGTGTTTAAGCGAGGCGGCATGCATGTGATGTTGATGGATCCCAAACACAGCTTCAAAGTGGGGGACAAAGTCTCGTTGACGCTCGTGACCGCGGACAAGATAAAAATTCCGTTCACAGCTGTTGTCAAACCTGCCACGCTCGGTAATGATTGAGCATATTAGAAACATCACTTCAGACTAGGCATGAACGACTCACGCGGGAACGCTTCCCTTACCGATTACCTGTTTGCTCTCCCACAATACCTGCTGCCGCATCACGCGATTTCGCGGCTGGTATTGTGGGTGACACGTTGCCGTATTGGCTGGCTGAAAAATGGCTTGATGAAATGGTTCATTCACCGTTTTAACGTGAACATGTCGGAGGCCGAGCAAACTGACTATCGGCAATACGCATATTTCAACGCGTTTTTTACCCGGGCCTTGCGAGCCGATGCACGACCGCTGGCAGCAGCACCTATCGTCTGCCCGGTGGATGGTACTATTAGCCAGGCAGGCGGCATTCACAACGATACGATCTTTCAGGCCAAGGGCCATGACTACTCCGCCACGACCTTACTGGGAGGGGATCCGGAAGTCGCTCGGCAATTTACCAACGGTTGCTTTGCCACGTTGTATTTATCGCCACGTGACTATCATCGCATCCATATGCCGGTGGCCGGTAGTCTCAAGCAGATGATCTATGTACCGGGAAGGTTATTCAGTGTGAATCCCAAGACCGTGCGCTGTATCCCCGGTTTGTTTGCGCGTAACGAACGTGTGGTGGCTTTGTTTGAGACGGAGCATGGCACCATGGCCATGGTCCTGGTCGGCGCGATTAATGTCGCCTGTATCGAGACCGTCTGGCATGGGGTGGTAACACCACCACATCGCAGTTCGGTACAACGCTGGCATTATTCAGAGCAGACGCCGATCAACCTTGCCAGGGGCGAGGAGATGGGACGATTCAACATGGGTTCAACGGTGATTTGTCTGTTTGATAATGACAAGCTCGCCTTCGATGCGGCGATAACTCACGCTGCCGCGATTCAAATGGGTCAGCCACTGGCATCGATTGAATAACACGCCTTACTCAACCGGTGTGGTCGGGTCATTACCCCATTCCGACCACGAGCCCGGATAACCTTTCACCTTGTCATAGCCCAGTGATTTCAACACGATGTAGGTATGCGCCGAGCGATGATGACTGTGACAATGACAAACAATGGTTTTGTCCGGTGTCACGCCTTTCTGCATCAGGGCTTGTTTGATTTCGTCAGCGGGTTTGAGCCGCAGATTACGATGCTCGTCCATGGCTCGGGTCCACTCGTAGTGGGTCGCGCCTGGGATATGGCCGCCACGAGCGGCAAACAGTTTGGTTCCCATAAATTCCTGTGGACTGCGGGTATCCACAATGGCGACGCTTGTATCGTGCAGGTGATCCAGAATGTATTGTTTGTCGGCAATTGGATCGGAATTTAGTGTGACCTCACGTTGGCTTGCGCGTGGAAAATGAATCATTTGTTCCGTGGCGCGTCCTTCGTGCAGCCAGGCATAGAGTCCACCATTGAGCAGTGAATAGCGGTGATGGCCCACGCAGTCAAGGGTATATAAAAACCGGCAGGCGCGACCACCGCCCTCATCATCATACGCAATCACATGGGTATCTTCATTGATGCCATAAGCACTTAACAGGCGTGACAGACGTTGTGTATCCGGCAGTAGCCCCACACGTGGCTTGTCGCTGTCAACGATCCAGGTGTATTCGAGGAATACCGCACCCGGCAGGTGTTGTTTGATGTAACTTTCTCCCTGCGATAGGTCAACCAACAGAACATTGGTCTGTCCAATAAGCGGAGTCAGTGCTTCAGATTCCAAAATTAGCGGGATGTCTGACAGATTCATTTGCGCTCAACTTAACAATAATTATTTGATTAAGTATACTGCGTTGCTTGGTTGTGAGGCCATAACTCTGTAAATCTCTGATAAACTAAAAGGTCATTTTTATGAGCAGCAAATCTTTTCTGCCACCAAAACGTATCTTGATGGGTCCGGGTCCGTCAGATGTGAGTCAGCGCGTGTTAGATGCCATGGCGCGTCCAACAATCGGTCAC
Organism: Thiohalomonadales bacterium; assembly: GCA_040235555.1. Taxonomy (GTDB): domain Bacteria; phylum Pseudomonadota; class Gammaproteobacteria; order UBA6429; family Thiohalophilaceae; genus RI-92. The sequence continues at coordinate 16,655 of JBECKZ010000143.1, forward strand.
CTTGATCCGGCATTTGTTGAGATGATGGATGACATGAAGCGTTTGCTGCAATATGCCTTTCAGACCAAAAATGAATTAACCATGCCAGTGTCAGCGCCGGGTTCAGCCGGTATGGGCACCTGTTTTGTGAATCTGCTGGAGCCAGGTGACAAGGCCGTTGTCTGTCAGAACGGTGTATTCGGCGGACGCATGAAAGAAAATGTGGAGCGTTGTGGTGCGACAGCGATCATGGTCGAAGATGATTGGGGCAAGGCGATTGACATCAACAAAGTGGAAGATGCTCTCAAGGCCAATCCTGATGCAAAGGTGCTGGCATTCGTGCACGCCGAAACCTCTACCGGTGCGCAATCCGATGCAAAGGCCCTGGTCGAACTCGCACATCAGCATGATTGTGTAACCATTGTTGACGCGGTGACATCACTGGGAGGGACACCGGTGTTAGTTGATGAATGGCAGATTGACGCCATTTATTCCGGCACCCAAAAATGCCTGTCAGCCCCGCCGGGATTATCGCCCATCAGTTTCAGTCCACGCGCACTCGATGTGATCAAAAATCGCAAACACAAGGTGCAAAGCTGGTTCAAGGATTTGAATCTGGTGATGGGGTATTGGGGTAGTGGCACCAAGCGTGCCTATCATCACACTGCCCCAGTTAATACTTTGTATGCCTTACATGAAGCACTGGTTATGCTGGAGGAAGAAGGTCTGGAACATGCCTGGCAACGTCATGCACAACATCATCAGGCGTTGCGTGCCGGTCTGGAAGCAATGGGTATCCAGTTTATCGTTGCAGAACAAGATCGCCTGCCACAACTTAATGCCGTGACGATTCCGGAGGGTGTTGATGATGCGGCGGTGCGTGGCAAACTACTGCAGGACTACAACCTCGAAATCGGTGCAGGTCTCGGCGCACTCGCTGGCAAAGTCTGGCGCATCGGTCTGATGGGCAGCAGTTGTGACATGTGGCACGTTGAGTATTGTCTGAATGCGCTGGATGAAGTCCTCACTGGTATGGGTGCCAAGATTCAATCCGGTGTGGCCGTGGATAGCGCGAAAGCGGCCTTTGAGCAGCTGAAGAAAGCCAGTTAGTTTTTTCTTTTAATATCATTTTGCTCGCGCCGTCGGCGCTGTAGCAACCTACTTTCTTGTATCGACAAGAAAGTAGGCAAAGAAGCTCTCCCCGTGCTGGTGCAAGCTTGTGTCGTGAAAACCTTTTTGCTGTGTCCGGTTTTGATTCGCCATCCTGGCTCAGCAAAACCGGGCGCGACGTCCATGTCGCGCTCTTGGATTTATTTTTCCAAATAGGCCTTCCCGACACGCACCAGCACATGGGGTGAAAACCCCTCGCGCCAATCATTGTTGAATCAAATAGATATTCACACGGTACTTAACTAAGTGGAAAAACCCCATACTGGCGCGACAGGCGCGCGTTGAAACAGCGCAGGTTGCGCCCGAAGGGTGGCGGCACGGATGCCGCCAGTCAGGATACTGGACAGGGATGTCCTGTATCCTGACCGCCCGAGCAGTTTCATTAGCAAGACTGTGAGTTGCGACAGCGGGGCGGTTTTCTTTGGGTACTTTCTTCGTCTGCACAAAGAAAGTCACTCGCTCTCAGTGAGAGCGAAAAAACCCCTTTTAGATTTTCATAAAAAAGAAAAATTAATCCTTCAGACTTTCTGCCAGATACAACCACGTCTGCACCACAGTATCCGGATTCAGCGATACACTTTCGATACCCTGTTGCATCAACCACTTGGCCAGGTCAGGGTGATCGGACGGTCCCTGGCCGCAGATGCCGATGTATTTGTTTCTGGCGCGACAGGCCTGGATCGCCATGGCCAGTAGTTTCTTCACGGCTTCATTGCGTTCGTCAAAGGCTGCGGCAACCAGTTCAGAGTCTCGGTCGAGGCCCAGCGTTAACTGCGTCAGGTCATTGGAACCGATGGAGAAACCGTCGAAGTAGTTGAGGAATTCATCGGCGAGCAGTGCGTTGGAGGGGATTTCGCACATCATGATGAGCTTGAGGCTATTCTCGCCGCGGCGCAAACCATTTTGTTCCAGTAAATCGACTACAGTTTTGCCTTCATTCACAGTACGCACAAACGGGATCATGATTTCGACGTTAGTCAATCCCATCTCGTTGCGGACTTTCTTAAAGGCGGCACACTCAAGTTCGAAACAGGGCTGGAACATCTCACTCACATAACGCGAGGCGCCGCGAAATCCGAGCATGGGGTTTTCCTCGTGCGGCTCGTAGCGTTCGCCACCCAACAGGTTGGCGTATTCATTGGACTTGAAGTCGGACATGCGCACGATCACCGGCCTGGGGTAAAACGCGGCACCGAGGGTGGCGATACCTTCGCTCAGTTTGTCAATGAAGAAACTTACCGGGTCGGCATAGCCGGCGATGCGTTCATCGATCTCGCGTTTAATTCCGGCATCCTGCTCGTCATAGTTCAACAAGGCCAGCGGGTGTATGCCGATCATGCGATTGATGATGAATTCGAGACGGGCCAGGCCAATACCAGCATTGGGCAGAAACTGAAAACCGAAGGCACGGTCTGGTGTACCGACATTGAGCATGAGTTTGAAGGGTATCTCCGGCATTTTGCTCAGGTTGACTTCGCGGATGTGGAAGTCCAGCTTGCCCTTGTAGACATAACCGGTCTCACCCGCGGCACAACTGACGGTAACGTCCTGACCATCGCTGATGCGATCCGTTGCATCACCACAGCCGACGATAGCAGGAATACCCAGTTCACGCGCAATGATGGCAGCGTGACAGGTGCGGCCACCCCGGTTCGTGACGATGGCCGCGGCTCGCTTCATGATGGGTTCCCAATCCGGGTCAGTCATGTCTGTTATCAGTACATCACCGGCTTGTACCTTGTCGATTTCGTTGACGTTCATGATCACGCGGGCCTTGCCCGCCCCGATGCGCTGACCAATACTGCGCCCGGTGATGATGACCTCACCGGGTTCTGGCAGGTCATAGTGTTGCAGCACTTGTGCGTTATCCTGACTCTTGACCGTCTCCGGTCGTGCCTGGACAACGTACAATTTGTTATCCAGACCGTCCTTGGCCCATTCAATATCCATGGGCCGGCTATAGTGCTGTTCAATCTTGACCGCGATACGTGCCAGTTCCAGCACCTCTTCATCGTTCAGGGAAAAACGCTGTTGCATTGCTTGCTCAACATCCAGCGTGATGGTTGCCGGAGCTGGATTGGCCTTGTCGTTGTAGACCATGCGAATGGCCTTGCCGCCCAGGCTGCGCGAGAGAATAGCGTGTTTGTTTTGGGCAAGGGTGGGTTTATGCACATAAAATTCATCCGGGTTGACTGCACCCTGTACGACGGTCTCACCCAGGCCATAGGCGCTGGTGATGAATACCACATCGCGAAAGCCGGACTCGGTGTCGATGGAGAACATCACACCACTGGCGGCGAGATCACTGCGAACCATTTTCTGGATACCGGCGGAGAGGGCGACATGGCGGTGGTCGAAGTTCTGATGGACACGGTAAGCGATGGCGCGATCATTAAACAACGAGGCGAACACATCCTTGATTGCGCTTAGCAGGTCTGCTTCGCCTTTGATATTGAGATAGGTCTCCTGTTGACCGGCAAATGAGGCCTGCGGAAGATCCTCGGCAGTCGCAGAGGAACGTACCGCAAACGAAACCTGATCACCATAGCGCTTGACCAGTTCGGCATAGGCCGTGCGAATTTCCTGTTCCAGCTCTGGTGGGAACGGTACCGAGACGATCCAGTCGCGGATAGTGCGCCCGGTGGTAGCCAGTGCCGAAACATCGTCCACATCCAGCTTATCCAGCTGGGAATAGATCCGATCCGCCAGCCCATCTTTTGCGAGAAATTCACGATAGGCATCCGCAGTGGTGGCAAATCCGCCAGGAACACGAACGTCTTCACTGGCAAGTCCCTGTATCATTTCACCAAGGGAGGCATTTTTACCACCAACCTGAGCAACATCATTAATACCGAGGTGTTCGAACCATTGAATAAAGCGAGACATGTTTGCTTACCTTCATCTTGGCGGTGATTTAGACTTTATTATTGTTACACTACACTATTAAAGCAGGTTTGATCGGGCTCAACCAATAATGAAATATCACGTCTTTTTAGTGTCAGACAGTACCGGGATCACGGCGGAACGCCTGGCACAAAGTTTGTTAACGCAGTTTCAGGAAGTTAGCTTTGATATCCGGACACTGCGCTATATCGATAGTTCCGACAAGGTTGCAGATGTCTGTCGGCAAATTGATCAGGTGGCGCAGCAGAGTAAATATCGACCGATCGTGATCAGTACCCTGGTCAGCGGGCAATTGCGTGCGCGCCTGCAGGAGGCAGAGGCCCATGTGCTCGATGTCATGGGTGCGTTCCTGACGCCGCTGGAGGAAATTCTGGGCAAGCAGGCGGTACCCAGCGTGGGTCTGACCCATGGACAGGGGCAGCAGGATACCTACAAGCAACGGATGGACGCGGTCACCTATGCCTTGTTGCATGATGATGGCGGGGTGCAGTCTCATTATGATCGGGCCGACATCATTCTGGTCGGGGTGTCGCGCTCTGGCAAGACTCCGACCTCGGTGTATCTGGCCATGCAGTACGGGTTATATGTTGCCAATTACCCGCTGGTGGATGATGACCTCGATAGCGGTGAATTGCCCGCAGTCTTGCGGGCCCACCACGACAAATTATTCGCCCTGACCATCCTCCCGGAACGTTTGCATAATATTCGCGAAGAGCGCCGGCGCGGCAGTGAATATGCCTCTTTAGCCCAATGCCAGCACGAGGTTCGCCAGGCCGAGGCACTGTTCCGGCGTCAGCATTTGCCTATGTGTGACGTTAGCCGCTTGTCGGTAGAAGAGATCGCGACCCGCATTCTGCAACAGCTCGGGACCCCCACACGTGCCTTGACCCCTTGAATTGCCACCAGCCTGGCCCCATCTTTGTGGCAGTTCGTATTACCCGATGATAATAAAATTTAGGAGTTGCCATGAGCGTTGATACCCACAAGGAGACCTTAAGCTTTCAGACCGAGGTGAAGCAGTTGCTGCACCTGATGATCCACTCGTTGTATTCCAACAAGGAAATTTTTCTGCGCGAGTTGATATCCAACGGCTCCGACGCCTGTGACAAGCTGCGCTTTGAGGCGCTGACCAATGCCGAATTATACGAAGACGATTTTGAACTGAAGATCCGCATCGACTACGACAAGGACAAGCACACTCTGAGTATCACTGACAACGGCGTTGGCATGAGTCGCCAGGAAGTGATGGACAACATCGGTACCATTGCCAGTTCGGGTACCCGCAAGTTCCTGGAAAAGCTCTCCGGCGATCAGGCCAAGGACGCACGCATGATTGGCCAGTTCGGCGTCGGTTTTTATGCCTCGTTTATTGTCGCTGACAAAGTCACGGTGGAAACCCGGCGGGCGGGTTTGGGTGCGGAAGAGGGGGTTCGCTGGGAATCCAGCGGTGAAGGTGAATATACCCTGGAAACAATTGAGCGCAAGGCACGCGGTACTACAGTCACCCTGCATCTGCGCAAGGACGAAGACGAATACCTGGACAGCTGGCGTCTGCGTAACATCATCAAGAAATATTCTGATCACATTTCCCTGCCCATTGAAATGCACAAGCTGGATGACAAGGGTGAACTCAGTGAAGAATTCGAGACCATCAACAAGGCCTCGGCCCTGTGGGCGCGGCCCAAGTCCGAGATCAAGGACGAAGAGTACAAGGAATTCTACAAACACGTGGCACATGATTTCGACGAGCCTATGAGCTGGTTGCACAATCACGTCGAAGGTACACAGTCCTACACTACCCTGTTTTACCTGCCCAAACGCGCGCCGTTTGATCTGTTTGACCGCGATAGCCGGCATGGCATCAAACTCTATGTCAAACGTGTGTTTATCATGGACGATGCCGAACAACTGATGCCAAATTACCTGCGTTTTGTACGCGGTGTGGTGGACTCCGATGATTTGCCGTTGAACGTGTCGCGCGAAATCCTGCAACGCAACAAACAGATCGATACCATTCGTGGGGCCTCGGTTAAACGCATCCTCGAAATGCTGGCCAAGATGGCCAAGGACGAGCCGGAGAACTACAAAACGGTTTGGCAGGAATTTGGTCGCGTGCTCAAGGAAGGCCCGGGTGAGGACTTTGCCAACAAGGAGAAGATCGCCAAGTTGTTACGCTTTGCCTCTACCCTAGGTGATGGCAGCGCGCAGAGTGTGTCGCTGGATGAGTACATCAGCCGCATGCAAGCGGAGCAGGACAAGATTTATTACATCACCGGCGAGTCATACAATGCCGTCAAGAACAGTCCACACCTGGAATTGTTCAAGAAAAAGGGCATTGAAGTGTTGCTAATGTCGGATCGGGTGGACGAATGGATGATGTCTTTCCTCAACGAATACGACGGCAAGAAACTGGTCTCGGTGGCCAAGGGCGAAGTCGACCTCGGCAAGCTGGAAGATAAGGAAGAACAGAAGAAGGCGGAAGAGGCCAGTAAGGATTACAAGGACCTGCTCAAACAGATGAAAGACGTCCTTGGCGACAAGGTCAAGGAGGTGCGCGTGTCACACCGTCTGACCGATTCGCCGTCCTGTCTGGTGGTGGAAGAGCATGACATGGCCGTGAGCATGCAAAAGCTGCTCAAACAGGCCGGTCACACGGTGCCGGATACCCAGCCGATCCTGGAGATCAATCCGGAGCACATGCTGGTCAAACGGCTCAGGGGTGAAACCGACAGTGAACGCGTCGGCGACTGGACCCATATCCTGTTCGATCAGGCCATGCTCAGTGAAGGTGGCCAACTGGAAGATCCGGTTACCTTTGTGAAACGGATGAACGACCTGTTCGCGGTCATGGCGAAATAATATTTAAAAACCAAGGCGGCTATCTAGCCGCCTTTTTTTCATCACAATATAATATATCGTCTTCCCAACCCTGTCCCGGGGTACCTGCTTGAATCACTATCTTGTTGCGATCTCACTGCTGTTGTGCAGCAATGTGTTTATGACCTTCGCCTGGTATGCCCACCTGAGAAACCTGGCTGACAAAACCTGGCTCGTCGCAGCTTTCATTAGTTGGGGCATCGCCATGTTCGAATACCTGTTACAGGTGCCGGCCAATCGCATCGGCCACACTGTCATGAGCGTGGGCCAGCTCAAAATAATGCAGGAGGTCATTACCCTGTTGGTATTTGTGCCATTTTCATTATTTTATCTGCGCGAGAAGCTCACTCTGGACTATTTATGGGCAGGCTTGTGCATCCTGGGCGCGGTCTTCTTTTTATTTCGGGCCAAGTTCGCGACCTGATGCAAAAACCGTAGATTGCTGATTTGCCATAAGAGATCAGTCAGTTAGAATACGGTCATGTCAAATAAAAGCACCCTGCGCGCAAACAGAGCATGAGTCATCCAACCGCAACCTTACCGCTGGCGGTTGATATGGACGGCACCCTGGTCTGTGGTGACACGTTATGGGAGGCCTGCGTGAAACTGGTGGTACACAGGCCGTGGTTTGCCTTGTTGCTCCCGTTCTGGTTACTCAAAGGCAAGGCTGGTTTTAAACACGCCGTCAGTCATTACGTATCCCTAAATCCTGCTGGTCTGGCATATCACCCCGGTGTGGTGGAGTACCTTCAGCAGCAAAAACAAACAGGTCGTATGCTCTGGCTGGTGACAGCGGCCAATCACAAGATTGCCAATGATATTGCCGCACATCATCATGGCTTGTTTGAAGGCGTCCTCGCCAGCGATGCTGAGCATAATCTCTCCGGCAAGCGCAAGGCCTCGGCATTGGTCAAGCGTTTCGGTGAGAAAAAATTTGTTTATGCAGGTAATGCACACATCGATTTGAACGTGTGGCAACATGCCGCCGCGGCGGTCGTCGTCAATGCAAGTAATGAACTGGCTACCAAGGCCAGTGATGTCACTCAGATTGAGCATGTGATACGTGAACCAACACAGCATGGCCTGTTGCGACGAATTGCGCGTGCTATTCGTCTGCACCAGTGGACCAAGAACCTATTGGTATTTGTGCCCTTGATCCTGTCGCATTCCTGGGGGCGGCTGGATTTGGGCGTTACTGTCCTGTTGGCCTTTATTGCGTTCTGCTGTTCAGCCTCGGCCATCTACATCATTAACGATTTTGTTGATCTTGAGGCGGATCGACAGCATCAACAAAAGCGATTTCGACCGTTTGCCTCCGGAACCCTGCCTTTATATTGGGGTGTGGCTTTAGCACCGATACTTTTGCTTGTCGCTTTTACCCTGGCAATACACATTGATCTGCTGTTTACCCTGAGTTTACTCGCCTACATCGTGCTGACGTTGGCCTATTCTTTCCTGCTCAAGCCGTATGCGCTACTGGATGTATTAGCATTGACCAGTCTGTATACCCTGCGCATTATCGGTGGCGCGGTTGCCATACATCAGAGCATGTCATACTGGTTGCTGGCATTTTCCATGTTTATTTTCCTGAGCCTGGCCTTGAGCAAGCGCTATTCCGAGTTACACAACCTCAAGCAACTGGGTAATGGTAAACAACGGGCACGCGGCTATCACGTCGAGGATCTACCCATCATCATCCTATTCGGCATCAGCAGCGGTTATCTCGCCGTACTGGTAACGGTGTTGTACATCAACGATCTGCAGGCCGATGCGCTGTACAGTCACCCGATGTGGTTATGGCCGGTGTCGATGGCGGTGTTGTACTGGATTAGCCGTATCTGGTTACTGGCACACCGCGGCGAATTGCACGAGGATCCGGTCCTGTTTGCGATTCACGACCGCGCCAGCTATATCGTGGTGTTGCTGGTGGCTATCAGTTTGTTATTGGCGCTTTGACATGACACGCAACTTATCCTGGGGACGCTATCCCGATGTCAAGCTGGCGCAGCTGCCAATGAACTGGCAGGACGATCCATGGCCATCGTCAGAACGCGGCAGTCTGCTTGCACATGGCCAGGGCCGAAGCTACGGCGACGTGGCGCTGAACGAAGGTGGCGTATTGTTGATGACGGAGGCGATGAACCGTTTCATTGCCTTCGATCGTGAGCAGGGCATCTTGCGTTGCGAGGCTGGGGTAACCTTTGCAGCGATATTAAATCTGATCGTACCCCATGGCTGGTTTTTACCGGTTACCCCCGGGACCAAGTTCGTTTCTGTCGGGGGCGCTGTGGCCAATGATGTGCATGGTAAGAATCATCATAAAGCCGGTACCTTTGGGTGTTATGTGACTCAAATCGGACTGCGCCGTTCAGACGATGCTTTCCTGATACTCAGTCCCTCACAAAATCAGGACTTGTTTGAGGCGACGATCGGTGGTCTGGGTCTGACCGGTCTGATGGTATGGGTTGAGTTCCGGCTGAAAAAAATCAGTAATACCTTGATTGACCAGCACGTGGAAAAATTTGCGAATCTGGACCAGTTTTTTGCGCTGAGTGAAACCACTGCGCAGGATTGGGAATACACGGTGGCCTGGGTGGATTGCCTGGCTAAGGGATCCAGCTTGGGTCGCGGGATCTTCTTTCGCGGCAACCATGCAACGGCTACCCGTCGCTTGAAGGAACCGAGAGATTATGGCAAGCCCCGCTTGAGCATGCCGCTCGACCTGCCGGGTTTTGCGCTCAACCATTTGACAATTAATTTGTTTAATCGGGTCTATTTCAATCTACCACGCCGTCAGCAATCTACTGTCCACTTTGACCCTTTCTTTTATCCCCTGGACAAGATCGCCCAGTGGAATCGCATGTATGGGCGCAAGGGTTTCTTCCAGTATCAATGCGTGATACCGAGCGAACATGCTAAGGATGCGATGCCCCGGATATTGCAAACTATTGCCGGCAGTGGTCAGGGCTCTTTCCTGAGTGTGTTAAAAGTCTTTGGTGATGTTTCATCGCCGGGCATGTTGTCGTTTCCGCGGTCCGGGGTAACCCTGGCCCTGGACTTTGCCAATCGTGGTGAGAAGACGCGGGCGCTACTGGCACAGTTGGATAAGATAACGTTGGCGGAGGGCGGCGCGGTGTATCCGGCAAAGGATGCGTGCATGTCAGCACAAGCCTTTCAGCAGTTTTATCCGCAGTGGACACAATTTACCGACTATATCGACCCCGCATTTTCCTCGAGCTTCTGGCGTCGGGTTACCCAGGTGGGGGCGGCAGTATGAAACGTGTGTTGATATTGGGTGCCACCTCGGCCATTGCGGAACACTGCGCACGCCTGTTTGCTGCACGTGGCGATCATGTCTTGCTGGTGGCACGCAATGCCCAACGACTCAAAACCATCAGTGATGACTTGCGCGTCCGCGGTGCCGGGGATTGTGACTATCGGGTTGCAGACCTGGCAGACAGTGCTGACCATGCGCAATTGCTGCACGAGGCGAAAGCACAACTGGGCGGCCTGGATGTCGTCCTGATCGCGTATGGTACCCTGGGTGATCAAAAGGCCGGTGAACAGGACTTTAATCTTGCGTTGCAGGAATTGCAGACCAATTGCCTGAGCGTATTGTCGCTGTTAACGCAACTGGCCAACCAACTGGAACAACAGGGTCATGGTTGTCTCGTTGTTATCTCTTCCGTCGCCGGGGATCGCGGACGTCAGAGCAATTATATTTATGGCACCGCCAAAGGTGCATTAACGATTTTTTTACAGGGCCTGCGTAATCGCCTGGGCAAGACCGGCGTGCAGGTAATAACCATTAAACCCGGCTTTGTCGATACCCCCATGACCCGAGAGTTTAATAAAGGTTTATTGTGGGTCAAACCGGTAAAGATTGCCGAGGGTATTCTTAAGGCCATCGATAAAAACAAAGATGTGGTGTACCTGCCGTTCTTCTGGCGTTACATCATGCTTATTATCAAACTGATACCAGAAAAAATATTCAAGAGACTGTCGTTGTAATGGAAAAGACCAGCAAAATTATTTTACCAGGCGCCGCCGGACTGGTGGGCCAGAACCTGATCGTGTTTCTGAAACAGGCTGGCTATACCAACCTGGTCGCTATCGACAAGCATCCACATAACACGCGCATGTTGGCGAAACTGCATCCGGACATTACGGTCATCGAGGCGGACCTCGCCGACGCAGGAGAGTGGCAGGAACAGCTTGCCGGGGCCGCGGCGGTGATCATGTTGCAGGCGCAGATCGGCGCTCTGGAAGAGGAACCCTTTATTCGCAATAACATTACCTCCACTGAGCGCGTGCTTGATGCCTGCCGACAGCATGCCGTACCTTACATCATTCACATCAGCTCGTCGGTGGTGGAATCGGTGGCCAATGATTTTTATACCAACAGCAAAAAGGCCCAGGAAAAACTGATCAATGACTGTGGTATCCCTCATGTAATTCTGCGTCCGACCCTGATGTTCGGCTGGTTTGATCGCAAGCACCTTGGCTGGTTGTCCCGTTTCATGCGCAAGTCGCCAGTGTTTCCGATCCCGGGCAATGGCCGCTACATGCGCCAGCCGCTCTACGTTAAGGATTTTTGCAATATCATTATCAGTTGCCTAGATCGCGAGCCTGACAATGCAATATTTAACATTACCGGCAAGGATAAGATCGATTACGTGGATATCATTCGCACCATTAAACAGGTGCTGAATCTGAAGACCTGGATCGTGCACATTCCGTATGGGTTGTTCTGGTTGTTATTATGGGTGTACGCGCTGTTCGATCGTGATCCACCATTTACAACCCAGCAATTGTCGGCGCTGGTGGCGCATGATGAATTCGAATTGATCCCCTGGTGGGATATCTTTCAAGTCGAAGCCACGCCGCTGGAACAGGCCATGCGCGAGACCTTCACCGATCCACAATACAGTCAGTACGTGCTCGAATTCTAACAGTTTGTTATAAAACTATTGCGCTGGCCAATACGGCGTTAAAAATGAACTCAAAATGCTCATTTACTTCGTGTAAAATCCGCTTTTTCGTTCATTTCTGCCTTGTCTTGGCTGCGCTCATGACGTTTTACAACAAACTTATATGGAACTACTGAGAAATATGAATAAGATTGCAATTATTGGTGCAGGACCCATGGGCCTGGCGGCAGCGTATGAACTGGGCAAACAGGGGCAGCAGGTGGACCTGTATGAATACGATGATCGCCTGGGCGGGATGTCGGCGCATTTCGATTTTAATGGACTCAGCATCGAGCGCTATTACCACTTTGTCTGTCACCATGATGATCCGCTATTTGCATTACTGGCCGAACTGGGTATCGCCGATAAACTGCACTGGGTGGATACCAAAATGGGTTACTACTATGAAGGCCACCTGCATCGCTGGGGTGATCCGTTTTCCCTGTTACGTTTCCCCCATCTGGACATGGTTTCGAAACTGCGTTATGGGCTGCACATGTTCCTGTCGTCAAAACGCAAGAAGGCTAACTGGCGGCCACTGGATGCACTGGATGCCGTCACCTGGTTGAAACACGGTTGTGGAGACAGGGCATTTGCCGTGTTATGGGATCGCCTGTTCAAACTCAAGTTTCACGAATTCACCAACAACCTTTCCGCAGCCTGGATCTGGGCACGTATCCGTCGTGTGGGTCGCTCACGTCGCAGTATCTTTCAGGAAAGCATGGGTTATCTCGAGGGTGGGTCCCAAACCCTGCTGGATAGCCTGGCTGACAGGATCACGACACAAGGTGGACAGATTTACTTATCCACTCCGGTCCAAGAAGTTCGTATCTCTGCGGGCAAACTTGCGGGCATCAAAGTCAACGGTGAGCGCCATGCCTATGATCAGGTCATCAGTACCATTCCACTGCAATATGTACCAAAACTGATTCCTGGCCTGCCGGCGGAACAACTGGATCTGTACCGCCAGGTGAAGAATATCGGGGTAGTATGCCTGTTATTTAAATTACGCCAGCCGGTTAGCGATAATTTCTGGCTTAATATCAGCGATACGGAGATTGAGATCCCGGGGATTATCGAGATGAGCAATCTGCGCCCATTTGAAAATTCGATCGTGTATGTGCCGTACTACATGCCGCAATCTCATCCCAAGTTCAGCTGGTCCGATGATCAGATAATTGCCGAGGCGACGGCTTATCTTAAGCGGATCAATCCAATACTCACGGATGCCGACATCATCGATGTGCATGCCTCGCGTTATGCTTATGCTCAACCCATATGCCAGCCTAAGTTTGCCAGTCATTTGCCTCCTATACGTTCTGCAGTCGCTGGTTTATACATTGCGGATACTTCTTACTATTATCCGGAGGACCGTTCTATTTCGGAAAGCGTGGCCCTGGGCAAACAGTTGGCAGAGATGGCACTTGCATGAGCAAGCACATCAAGACCGAGTTTGCCCAGTTCCTGGTAGTTGGCGGGGTGGCCGCGCTGGTGAATTTTATCGCGCGCATCGTGATTAACCAGTTTGTCTCGTTTGCCGTCGCCGTGGTCCTGGCCTATATCGTGGGCATGGTGACGGCCTTTATCCTGTCAAAATTATATGTATTCGAAGAGAGTGGCCGACATCATCTGCACGAATTGCGTGACTTTACCATTGTGAACCTGTTTGCCGTGGCCCAGGTCTGGGGGATCAGTGTCGGTTTGGCGGAATACGTATTTCCCGCTATCGGTTATCAGTTTTATGCCCCGGAGCTTGCGCATCTGATTGGGTTGAGTGTGCCGGCCGTCACCAGCTATTTCGGGCATAAACACTTTTCATTTCGCAAACATCCGGGTTGATGATTGTCGGACAGCCTTATGTCCTGGTTTCTCATCCTGCCTGTGTTAGTTGTAGCCTGGATATGGTGGGATGGTCTTGGTGCCAAGGAAATAGCTCGTGCAAATTGCAAACGTGTTTGTCGTGAGCATGATGTCCTGTTTCTGGATGATACCGTTGCCCTGACACGTCTGCGTTTGCGCCGTGATGCCAGTGGCCAGGTCCGCGTTTTTCGACGATTTGGATTTGAATTTACCAGCGATGGAGAACAGCGTTATCAGGGTTATATCGAGATGCTGGGCAGTTATGTTCTTCATACCGAGATGGAGACATACCGCATACATTAATTCACTAGTGATAGCGCATCAGTTGACTGATGTGCTGAAGTTTCTTGTGATGCAACAGGCGGTAGAAGCGACGCAGTTCCCGTGTAATCAAGACGCTGTCTCCTAACTCCAGCAATGTACGATGCACGTTATGACAGTAATGGTGGGCATAGGCATTGGCGAGGCGATAACGGCAGTGTTCTTCCCGGTTAAGCTGTTGGTCATAACCGGGTTTGTTAAACAGGACATGGGGTAAATTGTGGGGCAGCGTACCATCGAGTTGATCCGCCAGTAGTGCAGCTGCCATAACGTATTTATCCACCTCTGCCTGTAGCTCCAGTTCAAACAGGGACACGCTTCGGTCGTGGTGGGCATTCCAGATCAAATAAACAAAGTGGCTGACACCTTCGGTGACGGTACAAAAGTCTGCGAGGTTACCGTGATGCAGGGCCTGGTTGGGATTATCTTGTTGCAGGTTTTGCAAAATATCCTGATGTAGAAACAGCGAGATATCCAGGCCATCAGAATGTTGCCGAATAAGAAGTTTCTCCGGTATTTGACGGGACTGTGTGTCGGATTCCAGTTGTTGGGCTAGTACGGCATCGGAGAAAACAAATTCCTCGATGTTGTACCCGATCTCTATTTCATAAATAGACTGGAGTCTTTGTTGCAGTGGCTCGAGTTGCATCAGGTCACTTTTAATGACAATCCGCTTTTAGTATAGCCGTAAGCAAGGGGTGTAGGGGCTTCCTGGTTTAAGCGATATCTTATTTTTGACGATGGATGGGGGATAGGCGGTCAATCTGGTCGGATAGTCGGCAAAAATTTATATTCTTACCTGAAATCAATAGACTAGAATAGCTGACAGGTATGGTGGGTAGATGATAATTTAAACTATAGACACCATATTAGAACTCTTATTTAGACAGCATAGTCTGTTTACAAGGTATCTTAATTGTATGATGCATGACAGGCGAACACGCAGACGGATTCCATTTAAACGGCCAATCCGCATTACAACTGAGGGGGGGGAAAAGCAGTCCTTGATGTGCCTGGATTTCTCCATGGAGGGGATCGGTTTCCTCTCCCGCGATCCGCGCGATGTCGGTGACATCCTGCGTGTCTCCATGAACATCGGCAACAATGGCCGTATTCATGTGCTGAATGCCGTGGGAGAGGTGGTACATCGTCGCTATCAGGACAAACAGTTTTATGTCGGTATGCGCTTTTTCCGGGATAAATAGCTTTCCATTTCGCAGCAACGCGTACTCCCTAAAGGAAAATGCCGCCCCAGGGCGGCATTTTCGTTCCCACTATGACTCCTCTGGGCATTAGACAATCAGGTTGGAGGCGATGATCAAACCAATCATGACCGCAAACAGGACCAATACCGTGATCCCAACGCGTTTTCCCATGGCTTTGTCTTCTTTCAGATCTGCCGTATGCATATTTCTCTCCTCAGCTATGGTGTTATTTTGTCCCGCTACCATAGTTTGACGAATCCACTGGGTTCTTGATCTCAATCAAGTAAATTATTGATATTTAAAGGAATACATGACTGATTTAGTCAATTAAATATTGGCGTTTCAATTGTCTATGGGCGCAACAGTGAGAGAGGAATGCCTGTTAACCATTACGGCAGGACAGTCGGCAAATGGATTTTGTAGGGTCCTGTTGTTTTGAAAGGTTGCGTAGTTTGATGTCTTCATGGGTGTGCGACCCCTGAGTTACGACTTTATGGGTAATGAGGAAGCTAGATCATGGCGAAAGGATGTTTTTTGAGTTAGCTGTCGGAAACGGGAATCAGGCTGTTTTCCCAGTCCGGATTGGGGCTGTCCTGGCATAACTTTCGACAACGACCCAATTCATTTTCATACCAGCTGTGATGCGACCGGTTCGGTTCAACCTCGAAGCCCCACCAGGTACCGTCAGCATCCTGGGCCAGCCACTGGATCCAGGAAGGCAGCTGATTTCCACGAAAAGTAGTCATGTGATTCTTACGGGAATCTGAAAATGCCTTGTATCCGGGACATCCAACCCCACATTCTCGTTATATAATTCGTTACACATTGTTCTGAGGAAATCATACATGAGTGTACAGGCAGACATCGAGCGCAAATTGGCAGAAGGTATCCACGCGATGCATCTACAGGTAATTAACGAAAGCAGTAACCACAATGTGCCGCCGGGTTCAGAGTCGCATTTTAAAGTTGTGTTGGTCTCGGATGATTTTAGCGGCAAGAATCTGCTGGCGCGTCATCGGCAGGTGAATGGATTGTTGGCCGAAGAATTACAGTCCAAGATCCATGCCCTGGCCCTGCATACCTATACCGCGGACGAATGGCATGCCCAGAATGGAGATGCACCCATGTCTCCACCGTGCCTGGGTGGCAGCAAGAAGCAATAACCAATTAAACGCGATACCACAATAGTTCAGCTCCTGAGCTTGCGTCTATTGTGCCCCTTCCAGGGTTTTTTCCATCAAGGCAAGCTTTTGCTCTACCAGCGTTTGTTCCTGCACATCCTCGGATAAAGTCGCGATGAAGTCACGGGTCTGGAGGATGAGTTGTTCCAGATACTCGGGTTCAAACAAGGCCAGCACTGCAGTTAACTGTCCCAGATCCAGACTCAGTATTGTCGGTACCAGCTCATCAAGCTGGATAATATCATTCCCACGCATTAGTTCGGCCACCAACGGGGATTCCAGCATCGCAAAATAGACGGTACGTGCTTGATCTTCTTCATCCAGTTTACGCAATGCGACGACATCATCACTGGCTCCCTGTCGGATGGTCTGCATGCATACCCGTATCAGTTTCAATAAAGCGTCCTGAATTGCTCCCAGGTTACCTGCCAGGCTACTGCTAGTGACATACAGGCGTTCCAGTTTTGCTTTCAGATCCAGTACTACCTCGCTATCGACCGAACCGCTTAATGCGGAGGCCTGGGTTACCGTCTCCTGAAAGTCTTCCATAAAGGCCTGCAAGTCCTGTTGGTCGCGTTGCCGGGCCTGTTCGATCTCCGCTTGCAGGAATTGCTGTTGTGATGCCGGAAACAACGGATTGTTATATTTGCGTTGCAAGTGTTGCTCATAGGCGCCGGGTTGCGGGCTAAACTGAAGTGAATTTTTCATCGGGTAGATATAGTCTCTAATGGTATGGAAAGCTGACATTACACAGATTTTCATAAAACTGTCACATAGATTCGATTGCGCCTGTGTCATGTTTTGGTAAACAATATCTATAGTATGGATACCATTGACCTGAAACAACCCGAATTGTACATCAACCGCGAATTGAGCCTGGTTGAGTTCAATCAAAGGGTATTGGCGCTGGCAGAGCAGGAATCGATTCCGCTGCTTGAGCGATTGCAATTTCTCTGTATCTCAACCACCAACCTCGACGAATTTTTTGAGGTGCGGGTTTCCGGGTTGAAACAAATGATCGAGCTGGGCTCGGTCCAGGCCGGTCCGGATAACATGGCGCCTAATGAGATCCTCAAGGCGGTCAGTCAGCGTGTCCGCCAACTGGTTGAGGAGCAATACCGGGTCCTGAATGACGTCATGATGCCACTGCTGGAGGCGCAGGGTATCCGTTCGCTTAAACGCGGCGAGTGGACCGAGGAGCAGGAGGCCTGGCTGCGTGAATATTTCGAGGAAGAACTGATGCCGGTACTGAGTCCGCTCGGACTGGACCCGGCCCATCCATTTCCCCGCATCCTCAACAAGAGTTTGAATTTTATTGTCTCCCTGACGGGCAAGGATGCCTTTGGACGCAATAGCGGGCTGGCGATCGTGCAGGCTCCACGGGCCTTGCCACGCTTGATTCGATTGCCACCGAGCTTGCCTACCACCGGTGCTTATGATTTTGTGTTCCTGTCTTCCGTTATCCATGCCTATGCCGAACGCCTGTTCCATGGCATGAAGGTAAATGGTTGCTATCAGTTCCGGGTAACCCGCAACAGTGACATGTTCGTTGACGAAGAGGAGATCGATGACCTGTTGCGTGCGGTGGAAGGTGAGCTGGTTTCCCGTCACTATGGCGATGCCGTGCGACTGGAGGTGGCACACAACTGCCCGGACGAAATGGTCACTTTCTTAATGAACCGCTTCCAGTTGCTGGAAGACGATGTCTATAAGGTCAACGGACCGGTGAATCTCAATCGTGTAGTGACCATTGCGGAAATGGTGGATCGGCCGGATCTGAAATACCCGTCATTTACCTCCAGTGTTCCCAAGTTACTAGCCAGCAGTCGGCATATTTTCGAAGCCATCCGCAAACAGGACATCCTGTTGCATCATCCGTTTGAGTCATTTGTGCCAGTCATCGACTTTGTGCGCAAGGCGGCAGAAGATCCCAAGGTTGTGGCAATCAAGCAAACCCTGTATCGCACCGGACCCAAGTCCGCGATCGTGGATGCCCTGGTCGCGGCAGCCCGCACTGGCAAAGAAGTAACAGTGGTGATTGAATTGCGTGCGCGTTTTGATGAAGAAGCTAACGTGGCATTGGCCACACGCCTGCAGGAAGCTGGTGTCCACGTGGTGTATGGCATCGTTGGCTACAAGACCCATGCGAAAATGATCCTGGTAGTGCGCCGGGAGAGCCGGGGCCTCCGGCAGTATGTGCACATCGGGACCGGTAACTATCATCCCCGTACGGCACGCCTGTACACCGACTACGGCCTGTTCAGTTGCGACGATCAAATGGCAGATGATGTGCATCATGTGTTTATGCAACTGACCAGCCTGGGCAAGGTGGCACGCCTGAACAAACTGTTACAGTCACCGTTTACCCTGCACGATGGTCTGATCGCAAAGATACGACGTGAGATTAAACTGGCAGAGAGTGGCAAGCCGGCGAGGATTATCTTCAAGGTTAATGCCCTGATTGAACAACAGATCATTCAGGCACTGTACGAGGCCTCGATGGCGGGTGTGGAGATCGATTTAATTATTCGCGGTATGTGCAGTTTGCGCCCGGGTGTGCCCGGTATATCCGAACGTATTCGAGTCCGCTCCATCCTCGGCCGTTTCCTGGAACATACCCGCGTTTACTATTTTGCTAATGACGGCAGACCCGAAGTCTATGCATCATCAGCAGATCTGATGCCACGGAATATGTACCGGCGGGTAGAAGTCGCCTATCCAATCGAGGATAAGTTATTACGTGAACGCGTTATCAAGGACCTGCAACTCTATCTCGGTGACAATACCCAGGCCTGGCAATTGAATGCCGATGGCAGTTTTGTGCGCTTGGTGCCTGGCGAAGACAAACCAGTCAATGCGCAATTGATGTTACTGGATGCGCTGGCTGAAAAATAAATAGTGTTGTTATATGAACGTCAATTCGAAGCCTGCCGGCTTCAAGTAATTTGCTTCCTGTTCCAGATCGGCGTGGGTCAACGGGTGAGTATCGAGCCACTCAGGTGGGAAGCGAAGTCCAAGTGATTTTCCCTTCACAGTCAATTCAAACTCGGTCGTGCTCTGGCTGCGACTACGATTTAACAAGACCGCAAGACGCAGCAGGATAGCAACTCGGGGTGCAGCCTTTTGCCAGTAGTCCGGCAGGGCCTTGCTCTGTTTGGGTTGAAACTTGCGACGGTGTGCATCGATCAGGAAAGCAAGAAATTTTTGTTCCTGCTTGGAGAAACCGGCAAAATCGGCATGTTCGATGATGTAGGCGCCGTGCTCCTGGTACTGGCTGTGGGAAATATCCAGGCCGATCTCGTGCAGAGTGCAGGCCCAGTCCAGCCACTGATTGTATTCATCAAAATCCAGCTTCCAGTTGTTAGAGGCCATTTCCAGACAGCGCCGTGCAGTGGCCTGCACACGAGCTGCCTGCTCCAGATCCACGTGATAGCGCTGAGCCAGGGCATTGGCACTCTTACTGCGGATATCTTCGTGATGGATGCGTCCGAGTAAATCATGGATCAAACCTTCGCGTAAGGCGCCGTCTGACACACGCATGACATCGATACCCAGGGTCTTGAACGCGGCGTACAGAATCATGACGCCACCCGGAAAGACCGGGGCACGTTCAGCATCCAGGCCATTGAGTTTGAGATTATTTACATGACCGGCTTCCTGCATGGCGGTGATCAGTTTCTCTAGACTTGCCAGGGTAATGCCATAGTCAGCCCAGCCTTCATTATGTACAACCTTGTTGATTGCACGAATGGTGCCGGAGGCGCCAATGGCCACCTGCCAGTTGCGTTTATGGAAGCGCCAGACTAATGGTTCGACTTCTACCTGGGCGGCAATACCGGCATGGCGAATCATTTTGCTGTTGATCGTGCCATCGCCAAAAAAGCGTCGGCTCATGGACACACAACCCATATGCAGGCTATCCAGATACTGCGGTGTAAATTCTTCACCGATGATCAGTTCGGTGCTGCCTCCACCGATATCAATCACCAGTCGCCGCGAGTGATCACTGGCCAGGCTCTGTGCCACACCCAGGTAGATGAGTCGCGCCTCTTCAACACCGGAGATGACCTCGATGGGGTGGCCGAGACGGGCCTCTGCCTGCTCGATGAAGTCATCAGCATTGTGCGCGCTGCGTAAGGTATTGGTACCGACTGCGCGCACGGCATAGTTCGGCAGGTCACTCAGGCGTTGGCCGAAACGGGTCAGGCAATCCAGTGCCCGTTGCTGTGCTTCTTCACTCAGATTTTTTTGATTATCGATACCGGCAGCAAGACGCACCATTTCACGCAGGCGGTCCACGACCATGAGTTGACCGTCCTGCACCCGGCAGACAATGAGGTGAAAACTGTTGGAACCGAGATCGACTGAAGCGACCAGATCGGGCGGAGCTTTTTTCAGCGACCAGATCATGAATGGGCAGATACGAAAGGCAGATACATGTGCAAGTCACCTGCGCGGTTAAGCTCAGTCACAACATTGACATACGCCAGGTCCATATGCAATGGAGTGTACCATAACACCTCGGCCATGTTGTCACTGAATATTCATCTGCATGACCAAAGTTTGTCATCTAGCTTGACCATACTTCACGCAAGTCAATATACGGGACTATCTAATGACGCCGCTATATCAGATGCGCCTTTTGAAATATCGCGCAATCTGGATATCAGATGTTCACCTTGGCTACAAAGGCTGTAAGGCAGATTATCTCCTCGACTTTCTTCGCGCAACGGAATGTGAATATCTGTTTCTCGTCGGTGACATCATCGACCTGTGGTCGATGAAACGCACGATGTTTTGGCCACAGGAACACAATAATGTCATTCGTACAATATTAGGCAAGGCCAAACATGGTACCAAGGTGATCTATATCCCGGGTAACCACGATGAACAGTTTCGCGAATACGCGGGTGCGACCTTCGGCAATTTGCAGATTCACGAAGAGTATGAGTACAAAACCGCCGACGGACGACGGGTCCTGATGTTACACGGGGATAAATACGATGCCATGATGAAGTGTGGCTGGTTAACCGAATTTATCGGCAACCTTAGTTATGACTTCCTGCTCTATCTGAACCGCTTGACGGCCCGTGTTCGCAACAGATGTGGCCTCAGCTATTGGTCGCTCTCCAGTTTTATCAAGAACCGGGTAAAAAATGCCGTCAAACACATCCGCCACTTCGAGGAGATCGTTGCCAGTGATGCTCATCGGCATGGTTATGATGTCGTGATTTGTGGCCACATCCACTCGGCGGATATTCGTAAGATCGATGATGTGCTGTATTGCAATGATGGTGACTGGATCGAGCACTGTACCGCGTTAGTGGAAAAACGCGATGGCACTATCGAACTGATTCACTGGTCGGACCGGCAACATGCGCTCAAGGATCAATCCGAAGAAATCGAAAAGATCCCGCAGGTTGCATGAAGATCGCAATCGTCACAGATGCCTGGTATCCCCAGACCAATGGTGTAGTTACGACACTTAACCGTACCGGTGAATGTCTGCGCCGTCTTGGCCATGATGTCCTGTATGTCACACCAAAAGAATTCACAACCGTACCGTTACCCACCTATCCGGAGATCCGCCTGTCGTTATTTCCAGGTGCGAAGGTGACGCGCATCCTCGATGCCTTTGAGCCTGAAGCCATCCATATCGCCACTGAAGGTCCATTGGGTAGTACTGCCAGAAAGTATTGTCGACGCCATGGCCTTAAATTTACCACGGCCTATCACACACAATTTCCGCAATACGTGCGTTTGCGTGTACCCATTCCGGTTGCAGTTAGTTATGCCTTCCTGCGCCGCTTCCACAGCCGTGCCGAGCGGACCATGGTACCGACGGAGACACTGCGACAGGAATTGATCAAGTGGGGATTCAAGAACGTTGTCATCTGGTCACGCGGGGTGGATGTGGATTTGTTCAAACCGCAGGATAAGAATTTTTTACAGGCGACCAGACCCATCAGCCTGTTTGTCGGGCGCGTGGCCGTGGAAAAAAATATCGAGGCATTTTTGTCAGTGGATGTGCCTGGTACCAAATACGTCGTCGGTGATGGCCCGGATCTGCAAGCCCTGTGTGACAAATACCCGAAAGTAATATTTGTCGGATTTAAATATGGTGAAGAACTGGCGCAATATATTGCGGCAGCCGACGTCTTTGTGTTTCCGAGTCGCACCGATACCTTTGGCCTGGTGATGCTGGAAGCGATGGCCTGCGGTGTCCCTGTTGCAGCCTATCCGGTGACCGGGCCGATCGATGTGGTGCAAGATGGTGTGACAGGCGTACTGGATGAAAATTTGGCAAAGGCCGTGCCCGCGGCATTGAGGTTAAATCCTGCTGATGCTCGTGCCTATGCCGAACAACATTCCTGGATGGCCGCGACACGCCAGTTCTTTTCCCATCTGGAATTCAATCCGCGCAACGCCCTGGCCAAGGCCGTTGACGAACCGATCTGAGTTAACTGCCGGATACGGCGGTCGTCACAGTTGGAGTCTGCGATTGTTGCTTACGGCTATCGATCAACTGCTGGTAATACGCGAGCAGGCGCTCGGCCATCATCGGTGCCGACCATTCCTTGACGTAATCACGTGCCTCTTTGCTCAGGCGTTTGTGCAGCAGGTCATTGTCGAGCAGGAGTTTGACGGTCTCGGCAAATTTGATCGGATCTTCCTGCGCCACCAGCGCACCACGCTGCGGTTGCAGGATGTCCCTGGTGCCCATGACCGCGGTCGATACCACCGGCACACCCAGGGCCATGGCCTCGAGTAAAACCAGGCCTTGGGTCTCGGTACGTGAGGAAAACACGAAGGCATTGCCGGCACAATAACAATCGAGCAGGGTATTGGCCCGTGATAAATAACCAACAAACAATACATTATCTGTCAGACCGAGTTTGGCTGTCAGTTTACGCAGATGTGGCAGAGCCGGACCTTCGCCCGCGATGATCAGCAGGATATCCGGGATACTACTGCGTAACTGCTGCAACATATGTAGCAGGAAACCAATATTTTTTTCATGCGCGACGCGCCCGATATGGACCAGGGTTGGGCGAGCTGCCGGGATCTGGTAACGCTCGCGAAAGGCGCTACCGTTACAGGAATGGAATTGATTCAACTCCATACCGGTGGGAATAATTTTCATGGTAGTGGTGACGCCGTAGCCTTCGAGGATTTCACGCATGGCTGTAGAGGGCACCACGACGCTGTCAACGTCGTTGCACTGTTTGCGGGTAAAATAGCGGGCAAGTGCCCGCATCCAGGCCTTGGGTACAAACGGCACGTAGTGGAACAGGTACTCTTCGAAAAAGGTGTGGTAGGTCTCAAGGCAGGGGATGTTCAGGGCAGCGGCCAGTTTTACACCCAGGTAATGGGCGACGAAGGGGGTCTGGATATGCAGGAGGTCATATTTCTCATTGCGTAGCATGGGCAACAGGGCGAGGACTTCCTTGCGCTGCATCATGCGATCTTCCGGATCGAACAGGACCTGGTGTGACGGAATGCGGATGATGTCTTCTTCTTCTGCGCAGTTGGGGTAGTGCGGTGCAATCAGCGTGACCTTGTGTCCGCGCCGAATCAGTTCTTCACGGAAGATCTGGGTTGAGGTTGAGACACCATTAATGCGCGGGAAATACACATCAGAGATCATGAGTATGCGCATGAATCAGCTTTCTCCAGAAAATGGAAACGTATTGTGCAACCGACGCGGTATCAAATCAGATTGATTCCGGTGATGGCAATGAGTGTACCGATCAGGGCGCCCGCCGCGACATCCGTTGGGTAATGCAGACCGAGAATGACGCGCGATGCCGCGACCAGTGAGGCAAACGGGACCAGGAACCAACCCAGTTGTGGATAAAACGCCGTGACAATAATGGTAAAGGCCACGGCATGCAGGGTGTGTCCGGAAGGGAAACTGTAGTGGTCCAGTGGGGCCGTGCACAGACGGATCCTGGTATTGACCGAACAGGGCCGCTCACGCTCAGTGGTTCGTTTGATTAGCTTATATATAAGTAGGTTGACGATGCCGACGGCAACCATCAACAGGCTGACGTAAATGGCCTGGTTGCCAAACAGCAGGGGCAGGCACAACATCAGCGTGTACCAGAACACGCCATCACCGAGGCGACTGATGATGGCAAAGAAACGCTGGAGCGAGGGGGCGCTGAAGGTGTGGTTGACGCTGACGCAGAAACCCAGTTCCAGTTCAACCGCACGGCGTAGAATCAATGTAGAACGTGCTGTGGACATACGCACAATACCTTATCCAGTTGGATAAAGTCTGGACCGGGCGCATGGCAAACAGGTGACAGGACAGTGAACTATTTATGACAACCTGGTAGCCTGGATTAGCTGCCAGAATGCAGTCAGTCTGATCAACAGACTGCTCCAGTATTCAACCAATGCTAGTCTCTGTGGCTTTTGACAAAAACAGTTTCTGGGTTGGATAAGCGAACTCGATATGCTCTTGTTCAAAGCGTTCATGGATTGCGAAATAAATGGCCTGCTGAATATCCATATAGATGTTGTAGTCCGGGGATAGAACATAGTATACAGTTTCGAACAACAACGCATAGTCACCATACTTCATAAAGTGCGAACGATCGAACCTGATCTTATCCTGAGCTTCAATACATTCACGAATAATGACCGGGATGAGCCTGAGTTTTTCCCGCGGTGTTTCGTACGTGACGCCCAGGCTAAAAACAACCCGTCGCTCGAACATCCGTCCGTAGTTTCGTAGACGGCTTTTCAGCAGGTCAGAGTTCGAAAATACCAGTTGTTCACCCGACAGACTGCGTACGCGAGTTGTTTTTAGACCGATGTGTTCGACACTGCCCATGTATTCATCAATGATGACAAAATCACCGATGACAAAAGGCTTATCAAGCATGATAGAAAGCGAAGAGAACAGATCGCCGAGGATATTTTGTAATGCCAGTGCGACAGCTACGCCACCGATACCCAGGCCGGCCACCAGCGCGGTCACGTTGACACCAAGATTATCTAGTATCAACAGGACAATGATGGACCAGAGCGTAATCTTGCTAACCAGACTGATGACATTAATCGTGGTAATTGCCGCTGGATTTTTTTCTAATGTGCGCCGCTGGTATTGATCAAGCAATCCCTTGATGATAATGCCGGACCAGATCCCTGCCTGAACAAGCAAGGCGAAGATGATAAGCCTTGTGAAAGCAGCCTGAATCCGGGGTGACAGCTGAAGAAAAATTGAAGCGGTAAAGATACCGACAATCAGTAGAAAAAGTACCTTTGTGCTTGCAATTGCGTTGACCAGAACATCATCCCACTGCGTTTTAGTGCGAGCTGTCATTTTCTTCAGGCGGCCAGCGAGTGTGCGCTGAAGTATCCATAGCACAAGGAACGTGGTGACAAATATTGCCGCTGCGGTTAACCAGACTTGTACAGTGTTCCCCAGTATCTGGGTATTCAGAAATTCCATTTTTAAATTCGCCTCATTAGCAGATAGAAGTATATAGCGTCTTCTGGCGGACGATACTCACCAAATCCAGTGCAGATTATGAACGCTTTGCTATTGCGTGACATTGATGTATCTCAAAGAGAGGAAAACAAGCATATTTCGCATATGTCAAAAAAAAAATCAACCCGTGCCTGAGCAGTGAGACAATCGGAATGGCCGCCATTTTTTTGATAAGTGGCAGTTTGCTTCCGCAAGATTTAGAAGTCAGGATAGATCCTGCCAGGATTGAACAGACAGTGTGGGTCAAACGCCAGCTTGAGATTCATTTGCAATTCACGCAGTTTACCTTCGAGCGGTTGGAACACCGGCTGTTCACCGCCATGGCGAAACAGCGTCGCGTGGCCGCCCAGTTCTTTGAGCTGTCTGCGAATCCTTTTCGGTTCTTCCTCACTGACCAGCCAGCGCTGGGCACCACCCCAGTCAATGAATTGTTTACCTTCAAATTTGAGAGGTGGTGTCGCCGCCGCCAGCGACAGTCGCCATAGCGGATGCGGGTTTTGAAAAAATGGATGTTTGTGTTCGCACAGGTTTTGCCAGAACATGCTAGCGTTATTTACGCTATTGCCGCCAATCTGTTTGTGTGCGGATTTTACCGCCGCAGCATTACCGGATAGGCGAAGATACAGCTGTTCGCCATCGTAACAGGCAGCCGTGATCGGGAATGCCTGTGCGGACAATTCATTAACTCGCTGGATAGCGGCAGGTTCACTTAACTCGAAACTAACGGTTTGCTCGACCTCGGATTTGGGCAGGACCTTCAGCGAGACTTCCAGAATAACACCGAGCGTACCAAGCGAACCGGTGAGCAGTCGGGCAAGATCATAACCCGCCACGTTTTTCATCACTTCGCCTCCGAAGTGTAATACTTCGGCCTTGCCGTTGATGATTTGCATGCCCAACACGAAGTCGCGTGCCGCACCGCGATAGGGTCGGGCCGGTCCGGAAAGGCCGGACGCGATACAACCACCCAGGGTTGCGCTGTCTGCGAAGTGTGGTGGTTCAAATCCGAGTATCTGTTGTTGCTCAGCGAGCGTTTGTTCGATCTCAGTTAACGGTGTGCCACAGCGTGCGGTCAGCACCAGTTCTGTGGGTTCATAGTGCACAATGCCACGATGTGCAGAGACCGACAGTGGTTCTGCGCTGACGGGATTGCCATAGAATGTTTTGCTGCCGCCGGCCACGATCTGCAGCGGGGTTTTGTGCTGGTAGCAGGTTTGAATCTGTTCGCGCAACTCGGTACTGCAATCGCGATCGCTCATGATCAAAAACGCTCCAACTCGGGATGCGTGAGTTTGCCGTGATGGACATGCATGGCGCCAAATTCAGCGCAGCGATGCAGGGTCGGCACGGCCTTGCCCGGATTAAGCAAGCCTTCCGGATCAAATGCGGCCTTGACCCGGTGGAACTGTTCCAGTTCCAGTGGCTGGAACTGTACACACATCTGATTGATCTTTTCGATACCGACACCGTGTTCACCGGTAATCGTACCACCGACCTCCACGCACAACTCCAGGATCTTGCCACCGAATTCTTCCGTGCGTTGGAGTTCACCGGGTTTGTTGGCATCGTACAGGATCAGGGGATGCAGGTTACCATCACCGGCATGGAAGACGTTAGCCA
The DNA here is from genome assembly GCA_040235555.1 of Thiohalomonadales bacterium. GTDB lineage: Bacteria > Pseudomonadota > Gammaproteobacteria > UBA6429 > Thiohalophilaceae > RI-92. The sequence goes on from JBECKZ010000143.1 coordinate 44,244, forward strand.
CGGCCAGACCATATTCCTGCGACAACTCGCTGATGCGTTGCAGTACAGACGGTAATTGTTTGCGTGGGATCGTACCGTCCATGCAATAGTAATCCGGAGAAAGCCGACCAACAGCGGGAAAGGCAGATTTGCGACCTTTCCACAGTTGCAGACGTTCATCTTCACTGGTAGATGTGCGTACATCGGTGGCACCACACTCAAGCAGCAGTTGTCGCACTTTCATCACATCCAGCGAGACCTCTTCATTACTGCCGTCCATTTCACACAACAATATCGCGGCAGCCTCGGTAGGGTAGCCGGCTTTAACAAAATCTTCGGCGGCGCGGATTGCCAGGTTATCCATCATTTCCAGTCCGGCGGGAATGATGCCAGCCGAAATAATGGCGCCCACGGCTTCGCCGGCCTTACCAGCATCGTCAAACGCAGCCAGCAACACTTGTGCCCGTTGCGGTATTGGTAACAATTTAACGGTGATCTCGGTGATGATGCCGAGCATGCCTTCGGAGCCGGTCAGCAGGGCCAGCAGATCATATCCGGGACTGTCCAGGCCACTGCCCCCGATCGTCAGCAGCTCACCATCCATGGTGATGATTTGTAATTGCTGAATGTTGTGCACGGTTAAGCCGTATTTCAGACAATGCACCCCACCGGAATTTTCCGCGACATTGCCACCGATGGTACAGGCGATCTGCGAAGAGGGGTCCGGTGCATAATAAAGACCGTGTACCTTGGCGGCTTCACTGATCGCGAGATTTCGCACACCCGGTTGTACGCGTGCATTGCGGTTGAGTGGATCGATATCGAGGATGCGATTGAATTTCGCCAGACTCAATACCAGGCAATTGTCACGTGGCAATGCACCGCCGGACAAACCGGTACCGGCGCCGCGTGCAATTACCGGGATGGCGTTCGCGTGGCAATAACGCAGAATTTTCTGCACTTCTTGCACGGTCTGCGGCAAGGCGACGACCCAGGGTGTTTGGCGGTATGCCGACAACCCATCACATTCATAAGGTCGAGTATCTTCCTCGGTGTGTAATACAGCATCGCGGGACAACAGCGACTGTAGCGCCCGGACCAGGTCATTGCGCGTGATAGTCGGTTTGGTGAGCGTATCGATATACATATTCATGGCAGCATGATACCCAGACTGCACGGCCAACACCACTTGGACAGATGGAAATGGCATAGGGTTCGTAAGTACTTAATGTTAAGATGGTGGACAGGGAGGGAAAAGCTACATGCTGTATCTGATTACGATTGCGCTTGCCGCCATTACCTGTCTGATTGGCTATAGTTTACCGTTTTACAAGGCACAAGACTTCTACGGGATATTATTGGCAATGATCGCAGGAGTGTATGTCGGTTTTGCGGTTAACGATGGTCGCAAAGACAAGCTCGTCCTGGAACTGGTAGTCGCAGTGGGATTCTGCGCCCTGGTACTGATCGGTATGTGGAAATGGCCGATCCTGATTGCCATTGGCTATTTTCTACATGCGCTGTGGGATTTGCTGCATCATCCATTTAAACTCGGCGCCCGCGTGCGTAGCTGGTATCCGCCAGCCTGCGTGGTTTACGATGTCGTGGTGGGTGCCTTTATCTATGTTCATTTATTTCATTGAGACGGATGCAAACTGAACAGACCACACGTGTGCGTATCGATAAGTGGTTGTGGGCTGCGCGTTTTTTCAAGACTCGCGGCCTGGCTGCTGAAGCTGTCAGCGGTGGTCATGTGCACGTCAATGGGGAGCGCAGCAAAGCGTCTCACCCGATAAAAATCGGCGACGTATTGAAAATCACCAAGGCCGGCTCCACATTCGTTATAACGGTCATGGAATTAGCGGAACGGCGGGGCGCTGCGAGCGTCGCCCAAACCTTGTATCAGGAAGATCCCGAGAGTGTGGTACGTCGGGAGCAGCAGAGGACCTTGTACAAGCTCAATGCGCTGGCCAGTCCGCGACCACTGAAACGGCCGGACAAGCGTGAACGGCGGCAATTGAAAGCCTGGCTGGAGAAACCATGACGAAACCGGTTACACCATTGATCGCCGCCGATGCGCTGATCGAATTAACCGATCAAGCGGGCCGGCCGATCGTGCTGATCGAACGCAAGAATCCGCCCTATGGATGGGCCATCCCGGGCGGGTTTGTCGATATCGGTGAAACCGTTGAGGCCACGGCGGTACGTGAGGCCCTGGAAGAAGTGTCGCTGCGTGTGAAACTGCATGGTTTGTTGGGGATCTATTCGAGTCCGCAACGGGATCCACGCGGACATACAGTGACTGCAATTTATATCGCCGAGGCTACGGGGTTGCCCGTTGCCGCGGATGATGCAAAGAACGTGGGGGTATTTACTTTGGATCAATTACCCTCGCCATTGGCGTTTGACCACGAATTGGTGTTAGAGGATTATCGGCGGTACCGGGAGAACGGCGATGTGACGCCACTACGATTCAAGTGAACTTAATTAGAGAAGGTGTGTAATGGCTACAGTAGAACTAAATGCAGCGAATTTCAGTGAGACGATTACCGGCAATGATTTTGTAATTGTGGATTTCTGGGCGCCGTGGTGCGGACCGTGTCGCTCGTTTGCACCGGTATACGAAGAATTATCCGAACAACATCCGGACATTGTATTCGCCAAGGTGAATACAGAGGCGGAACAGGAACTGGCGGGCCATTTTCAGATCCGTTCGATCCCGACACTGATGTTGTTCCGCGAACAGGTGATACTGTACTCCGAGGCGGGTGCCTTGCCAAAGCAGGCGATGCAACAGTTGATTAGCGATGCCAAGGCGGTGGATATGCAGGAAGTGCATAAAAGCCTGCAGGAAGAAAATACCCAGGCATAAAATTTTGCTGAAAAAATCACAAAAGGCACAGGGGTGAAAACACCTGTGCCTTTTTTATTTGATCAGACCATGGAAGGGAATGACATTCACTTCGCTGCCGGCCTCGATATTGCCTGCATCGAGAGGCAGCACGATAAAGCAATTCGCCCGACTCATACCACTCAAGATATGTGATGCCTGCATACCGGCGGCATCAACGAGTAGACGGCCGTTTTCATTACTCAGCACACCACGCTGAAAATCCATTCGCCCGGGACGCTTTTTCAGAGCGTGTCTGCTGATCGCCATAACTTGCAAAGGTGGTACCACAGTCTGTCCCATCATCGCGCGCAAGGCTGGCAAGGCAAATAGATAAAACGTTGCCATCACCGAGACAGGATTACCCGGCAAGCCGAAAAACAGGGCCTTGTCAATTTTACCAATTGCCAGCGGTTTACCCGGTTTCATGGCAATACGCCAGAAATCGACTGTACCCAGTTTGTCGAGTGTCGCTTTGGTAAAATCTGCTTCCCCGACTGAGACCCCACCGGAGGTGATGATGGCATCGGCCTGTTGTGATGCCTGGGTAAAGGCCGCTTCAATCTCCGCGGGATCATCGCGAATCACACCCATATCGATGATGTGGACACCCAGTTGTGCAAGCATGCCGTGCAGGGTGTAACGGTTACTGTCGTAGATCTGGCCTGGTTCGAGTTTGGTCCCAACAGCTTGCAATTCATCACCGGTGGAAAAAAATGCCACGCGCAATTGTCGATTGGTTTTGACCTGGGCAATACCCAGGGAGGCAAGCAGACCCAATTCAGCAGGACCAATCAGTTGGCCTGTGTCCACGACGGTGCTACCTTCGGCGATGTCTTCCCCGGGATAGCGCACGTTTTGTCCAGCCGTGTGTTCTGCGCCAATCGTGATATGCTCGTCTTCGCGTTGCACCTGCTCCTGCATAATGACGGTATCTACGCCATGAGGCATCTTGGCACCGGTCATGATGCGTACGCACTCACCGTCATTGATCGAACCAGTATACGGCCGTCCTGCCCAGGAAGTGCCAATAATGTGCAGTGTCACTTCGCCACTTGCAGGCAGGTCCGCAGCACGCACGGCGTAGCCGTCCATCGCTGAATTGGCATCGGGTGGCACATTAAGCGGAGAAATCACCGGTTCGG